>DASQPN010000089.1:0-27078 GCA_035643915.1 Terriglobales bacterium
TTGTGGCAGTCGTATCAGACGTTTCACATGGCGTATACCAAGGGGCATGCCCCTGGCCACGCGGGCGCGCTCACCGGAGTGCGACTTGTGCTTTCCGGCAGCGAGATCGTAGCCGCCATTTTGTTCCTCGCGCCCTCTAGCGAGGCGAACTACAGATTTCCGCCGCGCGCCATTTCCACAGCGCGCAGAACCGCCTGCGCCTTGTTCACACTCTCCTGAAACTCTTTCTCCGGATCGGAGTCCGCGACGATGCCTGCACCCGCCTGCAGGTAAGCGCGCTTGCCTTTCATGAACATCGTGCGAATGGTGATGCAGGAGTCAAGATTTCCGCTGAAGTCGGCGTAGAAGACCGACCCGCCATAGACGCCGCGGCGCGTCGGTTCCAGTTCCTCGATGATCTGCATGGCCCGAACTTTCGGGGCGCCGGTGAGCGTGCCGGCGGGGAAGCAGGCGGCGAAGGCGTCGACCGCATCGAGGTCCGCGCGCAACTTGCCTTCCAGCGCAGAGACCAGGTGCATGACGTGCGAGTAGCGCTCTACGTACATCAGGTCACGCACTTTCACCGATCCGTATTCGCTGACGCGCCCCAGGTCGTTTCGCCCGAGGTCCACCAGCATCACGTGCTCCGCCCGCTCTTTTTCATCGGCGCGCATTTGCTGCTCCAGCAGATGGTCGGCCGCTTCGTCCTTGCCGCGCGGATGCGTGCCCGCGATCGGGCGGTACTCCAGCTTCGGGCCCGTGACCCGCACCAGCATCTCGGGCGACGAGCCCAGCACGTGCATGTCGCCCATCCGGAGGAAATACATGTAGGGCGATGGGTTCACCGTACGCAGCGCACGATACAGGTTGAAGGGAGCCACGTCCGGCTGGAAGTCGACCCGCTGCGACAGGACCACTTGGAAGATATCTCCCGCCGCGATGTATTCCTTGGCCCGCTCCACGCTGCGCAGGAAGCGGTCGCGGCCGGTTCCGGCGTGAACCTTGACGCGCCCCCGCTTCGGCCTAGATTTCTGCCAGTGCGCCGGGCGCAAACCGGCGGCCAGACGTTTCTCGATGGATGCGATGTCCTTGAGCGCGCGGTCATAGGCACCCTTCGGACCGTCCTTCGAGACGTCGGCGGTGGCGATGATATGGATCTGATGGCGCAGGTGATCAAAGGCCAGCAAGCGGTCGAAGAACATGAGCACGCAGTCTGGCACCGACAGGTCGTCTTTCGCGCGTTCCCCGATGTTTTCCAGTCTGCGGACAGCGTCATAAGCGAAGTAGCCTACCGCGCCCGCTGTAAAGGGCGGAAGCCCCGGGACATTCGCGGGACGATGTGCGCGCAGCAGTTCTTTCAGCGTTTCGAAAACGTTCCCCGTGCGCTGTTCGCGGCGCTGGCCCCGTTCCACGGTGATTTCGTTGCCCCGAGCCCACACCCGCATATAAGGCTTCGCGCCCAGAAATGTGTAGCGCCCGATCTGTTCGCCCCGCTCCACCGATTCGAGCAGGAAACAGTGGGGTTCGTCTTCTGCGACGGCCAGAAACGCAGAGACCGGCGTGAGCAGGTCAGCGGTGACGGACTTCACCACCGGCACCCGCGTCGTCTCGCGTGCCAGGCGCGAGAACTCTCTGTAGTCAGGCTGAAGCATGCAGGTGGTCCCGGAACCGCTGCGTCAAAACGCAGGCTCGCCGAAAGATTTCCAATTATAGGGGAAGCTTCGATCCGGCATGTGCCGGTTGGACGCGGCAAGCCGCGCCTCTCCCCCCACACCTCCGTTACCACCGGAACCAGCGAAACAATTGACGGGGAGGCGGCAGCGTCGGAAGATTAAGATTCAGCCGAAAGTCAGCGAAACGGGGGAGTATGCAGGTCAAGTTCTGGGGGGTGCGCGGATCGACGCCCACTCCCCAAGCCGGGAACTTGCGCTACGGAGGGAACACCTCGTGCGTCGAGGTGCGGTTCGCGGGCAGCCACTATATCTTCGACTGCGGAACCGGTTTCCGGGCTCTGGGCCAGCAGCTCGAGAGTGAGTCAAACGGGAAGCCCATCTCCGCCCATATCTTCGTTTCCCATTTTCACTGGGACCATATCCAGGGGATTCCCTTCTTCCGGCCGCTGTATGAAAACGGCAAGAACTCGTTCATCTTTCACTCCTCGCGGCGCACCCGCAGCCTCGAACGCGTGATGGAAGAACAGATGGCGTCGCCCTACTTCCCGGTCGATACCAGCGAGATGAAGGCGCAGCGCAGCTTCTATGACATTGAGGAAGGCCGCACGCAGCTGGATGATCATTCGACCATGCAGGCCATGTGGCTGAACCACCCGCAGGGGTGCATGGGATTCCGGCTCGAGACCAGGGAGGGCACCCTCGTCTACGCCACCGACAACGAGCCGGGAGATGCGGTCTTTGACAAGAACGTCCGCAAGCTGGCCGAGGGCGCCGACGTCCTGATCTACGACGCGCAATACCTGCCCGAAGAGTACGAAGCCCGCCGCCGCGGTTGGGGACACAGTCATTGGCGGGAAGCCGTCAATATCGTGATGGAGAGCGGGGCCAATGATCTGGTGCTGTTCCATCATGACCCGGACCACGACGATGGGATGATCGACAAGGTCGTCGCCGACGCGCGTAACTACTATCCCCGGGTGCGCGCTGCCGCCGAAGGGATGGAGATCAAGATCTAGGGCGAGGCGCTTCGCTCCCACAGTCCATCGGGCGCTACTCTCCGGTTAACCACCTGCTTGCCACGTCGCCCCCTCGCCCATATACTGCTGCATTTGTGCGCCTACGGGTGTTTCCAACCGGCGGGTGCGCGCATCCTAACAAGTGCACTCATTTGGGAGATTCCGATGAAAAGCGTGGTGATGGAGCAGGAAACCAATCCCTGGGAATCGCAAGCGGCCCGATTTGATCTGGCCGCGCACAAACTGAACCTCGATGAGGGTTTGTGGAGGGTGTTGCGGTATCCCAACCGCGAGATCATCCTGCACATCCCGGTACAGATGGATGATGGGCGGCTGGAAGTCTTCACCGGTTTTCGGGTCCAGCACTCCATCGCCCGCGGGCCCGCCAAGGGCGGGATCCGCTATGCGCCCGACGTCACGCTGGACGAAATCCGCGCGCTGGCAAGCTGGATGACCTGGAAGTGCGCGGTGGTGAACATTCCGTTCGGCGGCGCCAAGGGGGGAGTGATTTGCGATCCGCACAAAATGTCCATGGGTGAACTGGAGCGCATGACCCGCCGCTACACGGCGGAGCTGGTTGACTTTATCGGACCCGAAAAAGATGTTCCCGCCCCCGACGTGAACACCAACGAGCAGATCATGGCGTGGATGATGGACACATACTCCATGCACATGCGCCAGACCGTCACCGCGGTGGTCACGGGCAAGCCGATCAACATCGGAGGCTCCCGCGGACGGCGTGAGGCCACCGGGCGCGGAGTCCTGATCGTGTGCGAGGAGGCCATCAAGAAGCTCGGGCTGAGCCGCGACCGGTCGCGTGTCATCGTGCAGGGATTCGGCAACGTTGGCTCCAATGCCGCACGGCTCATGGCGGAAGCGGGATACAAGATCATCGGCGTCGACGAGGTGGGCGGCGGTCTCTACAACAAGAACGGCATCGATGTGGAAGCGCTGTGGGCCTATCGCCAAAAGCATGGCACGATCCAGGGCTTCCCCGGCGCAGAGAAGTATGATGCGGGCGAGTTGCTGGTGACAGAATGCGAGATCCTCATTCCCGCTGCCACCGAGAACCAGATCACCAGCCGCAACGTGGATCGGGTGAAATGCAGGATCCTGGCAGAAGGCGCCAATGGGCCCACCACGGCGGCCGCCGACGAGGTGCTCGCGGAAAAGAGAGTGTTCGTGATCCCCGACATCCTGGCAAACGCGGGCGGGGTGACCACTTCTTACTTCGAGTGGGTGCAGGACCGCCAGGGCTACTTCTGGAAGGAGTCGCTGGTCAACGAGCAGCTCGAGGAGATCATGGTGTCGGCGTTTCAGGACGTGGTTCGCTACGCGGAGACGCACAAAGTCAATAACCGGATCGCCGCCTACATGCTGGCGATCGATCGCGTGGCTTATACCATCCAGCAGCGGGGTATCTACGCCTGATTGCGCGGAGCGGAGCTCGTTTGGCAGCTGGATAAAACTCAGACTTGGCAGATCGGCGCCCTGGTTCGGTCGCTACACTTTCTTGAGCGACGGCTGGGGCAGTCTCACACGACCGTGACCATCCCATTTGACGACCGCGTCATCGTCGTTAGATCGCTCCACCGTACCGAATTCTCCAGTCGGCTTTCCGAAGTTGCCCAAACCCTCGACGCGATCTCCGGGACTCAGCTCCTGGTCGGTGGCGGAGGGCTCGGCCAGCGGCGGCTTTTTGGCACGGTCTGAGTCAGGGGCCGCCCCAGGGTGCGACAGGGGCGGTTGGGCGGCCTTACGCAGTTTGGGAATCGGCTTACGGCTGTTATGGGTCATAGGTTCGTCCCCTTCCTTTTCGAGAGACCAGGGCAGCGCCCTTCCCTGCGACGGCTCCATTACCCCGATAGATGCAGCATGGTCCTCGAAAGACTGGTTCGACTGATCCAAACTGCACAGTCCTGACAATTAATTCGGATGTGTGCCAGTTCGGGTTGTGTCGGGTTGATGCAGACCGCGCAATCGGGAGGTTCAGAACGCCAGATCGCAGGTATCGACCCGGGCCCGAATAGCGGGTCAAGGCGCACTCGGAAGCAACCACGCTGGTTCGATTGACAAGCCCGCCGGAGAGCGGGTTGACGGAAGCAACAGGCTCCACCACCCATTCCACACCGCTCGATGGGGCCGGCACGATCGCCTCGCTCGGCCCGTCCCTCGTCCCTTCCCATCCATTGCTTTCCTCTTGCAACGTGGAGGATAATCAGGCCATCGCTGTTTTCGTGTTTCCCGGCAAACGGCGCTCGAACTCCCGGTGAATCTGCCTAACTCCATCACGTTCATCCGCATCTTCAGCATCCCCTTGCTTATTTGGATTCTCTCGACCGGCCGCTTGGGCGGTAAGCACGGTGAGAAGGAGTTGCTCGCCTCCGCGCTGTTTATCGGGGCTTCGATCACCGACGGCATTGACGGATACCTGGCACGCAAACGCGGGCAGATCACCACCATGGGGATTCTGCTTGATCCGCTCGCCGACAAGATGCTGATTGCATCGGCATACATCACGCTCGTGCAGTTCAATCCGAGCCTCGTGCCGGCATGGGTGGCGGTGATTGTCATCGGGCGCGAATTTCTGGTAAGCGGACTGCGGGGCATTGCCGCGTCCGAGGGGTTCACCATCGAAGCAAGCGAGCTGGGTAAGTTCAAGATGGTGGTGCAGATCGTTTCGGTGGTGGCCGTGATTCTGGATCACCGCTGGCGGGAATGGCCATGGTTCGGGACCTATTTCTTTCCGGTGCACTGGATTGCCTGGGGGGCGATCTGGTTCATGGTGTGTCTCTCGCTGATTTCAGCAGTCGACTACTTTGTCGCTTTCTGGTCGAAAATCGACCGGCGCGTGGTCAGAAGTCGTCGGCGCGCCTTCCTCCTGAGCCGGCGGAAGCGAAATGTCGTTCCCACCTCCTAACTCGGCGCCCTCGGATGCCCGCCCGGCGCAGCCCGCGAGACCAGAGACGGGCGAGTTTTCGCGGGAAGAGCGTGCTCTCCTGCTGAAGGTGGCGCAGGAGGCGATTGAGTCGGCCCTGGAAGGCCGCACCATCTCACTCAAACCACCCACTGTGCATCTGGGCGAGCCACGCGGGGTGTTTACGACGCTCCACCTGCGGGGAGAGCTGCGCGGCTGCGTTGGGTACGTGTTCGCGGTTATGCCGGTTTACCGGGCAGTCGCGGAGACCGCCCGTGCGGCGGCTGTCGAAGACAGTCGCTTCGAGCCCGTTCGGCGTGAGGAGGCGCCCGAGCTGGACGTATCACTCAGTATCCTGTCTCCCCTGAGGCCGATTGCGCCGGAGCAGGTTGAAGTGGGCCGGCACGGCCTGGTGGTGAGTATGTCCGGGCATCGTGGGCTTCTTCTTCCCCAGGTTCCGGTCGAGCACCATTGGGACCGCATCAGCTTTCTCGAGCAAACCTGCCGCAAAGCCGGGCTACCCCTGGACGCCTGGCGAGTGGGCGCCGCGCTCGAGGCGTTCACCGCCGAGGTCTTCGGCGACTCGGACCTTCACCAATAGCCGCTGGACGAGTCGCTGTCGATTGTGGTCCCAAGGCCTCGACTCGTCGTCGAGCAAAATGCAGATTTTTCCGTTTGCCAGCCGATCTCGATCCCACCCATGGCAATCACGACCATACAACGGAAGTAATGTTGGCTTCGCACAGTATTTGAGTTATGTTCGAAAAATCTCGCTTTGGGGAAAAGTCGAAAATGGAACTCGCAATTTTGACCGTGGTGCTACTGGTGGGGGCTTCGCAGATTCCGGGCGACTACCACGTGGTCTTCTTCCGCTAGGCACAGCCGAAGTCGACAGGCACTGACCGCAGACCCTTTCGCTAAGGCTCGCCTTTCAGCAGGTTCGCGTGTCAGGCGCATCCGCGCCTGCCCGATCGCCCATCCTGGCCGGACTTGCCCGCAGCAAAGGGTTCCGACCGACCCCGGAATTTTCGGGCACTCGCCGGCCGTGATCCGCGTTGAGCAATACCCAGTCGGGCGAAACCCTCGGCCAAAAGCAGACCGGGGAGGTTGTTCTCCTCCCCGGCTGCAGGACTGGGCGGTGGCGTTGGAAAAGTTACGGCTGCGGTTCGTCGAGTTCGACACCGTCACCGGCGTGGATTTCTTCGAGTGAGAATACGATCATTCCGGTTGAGGTGGTGGGCGTCAAGCCGATGATCACCAGTTCTCCGACTGCGCGGCGCGGTAAGTCGGCCACGTGAATGTTCGGACCCTTGGTCTTCGTCATCCAATTGCCTTCGATCGACGGCGGCCGCTTCTGGGTGTCTTCCGTGGTGGACGCTGCAAAGGACAGGGAATCGACCGGGTCTTTGAGGTCCGTCGAGTACGAGCGGAAGGAACGGAAATAATCGCCGATCTTGACACCCTGATTGGACCCGACATTCATGTAGACCTTCATGCCGGTGCCCAGGGTCGAATCAAAGTCTTTGCCCAGCACGATCCGTCCACTCAATTTTCCGGTCGAGGGGACGAAGCGGTCGAAGCGGAGAGAAGGATGAAAAGAGACCGAAGGCTTTTCCGCAAAGGGCACAGCGATGTCCCCGGGATTGATCGGATCACAGCCGTATTCGACCTGCCCGATGGCCATCTTGCTGCGTGTGTCGACGATCCGAACGCGGCCAATTTCACCGTAAGGCTGGCCGGCTGCATCCAGCATTTTCTTCTGGCCCGGGAACACTTCGTAGCGGTTCTGGTCTTTCATTTCCCGCAAAATCGAGTATTGGGCTCCGGTCGTGTATCCCGTCCCGGCCAGATACACAACGTCGCCCGTGACAAACTTGGTCGTGTTCGGAGTCTGTAAGCCCCCAGCCACATAGTTCGCGTTGGGCAGAAGCTGCTTGCTAATAAAGCCAGCACAATACAAATCCGCATAGGTGGGCGTCTGAACGCGCTCGATGGGGAAGCTCACCGAGGTCGGAGCGGTGCCTTGCGGCCCGTTGGCGTCTCCGGCAGAAGCCATGGTAGCGTCCTGCGCGAAAGCGGTAGCCGCCATCAGCAAAAGTAACAATCCTGTTTTCTTCATCTTACCTCCGAGTCAGGGTGGGTAACCCTGGCCTCTACCCCGGCAAACCAGCGCAGACACAGGGGTTCAGTGGGAAGGTAACAAGGGGGTAGGGGTGGGTCAAGGTTACGAGGGTGTCAGGCTGCGTTCGCCAAAAGTTTCCCGGTATCGGGGATAATCCGTTGTTGCATCTGGAATTAGGCCCCTGTAATATCGCGCCGACTCGCCCTCGATGAGTTCTTCCCCGACTAGCTACGTGCACCGTTTCCTCCCCTTACGATTGCCCCGGGTCTGTGTGGCGGTAACGGGTTCGGACGCCGCCGAGCTGCTCGAGAAGGCGGAAAACCTGGTTCGGGACAATCCGTTCCTGGAATTCCGGCTGGATTACCTTTCCCGCCCGGGTCTGGCGCTTCCCAAGATCAAGCGCTTCTTTGAGATGTTTCCCCACGCGGTCGTGATTGCGACCTGCCGGCGCCTGGTCAGCGGGGGGAAGTTCCGGGGATCGGTCGTGTCCCAATTGGACGTCCTCGCCAAGGCGGCCGCGGCCGGGTGTCAACTGGTCGACGTGGAACTGCAGACTGCCTCCAAATGCAAGCCGGAACAATTGCAGAAATTGCGGACGCGCGCGGCTCTGATCCTTTCGTTCCACGACTTTCGCGCCACCAAGAAGCTGGACGAGACTCTGGAAAAGATGCGGGGCACGCCGGCGGATTTCTACAAGGTGGTTTCGACCGCAACCACGCTCTATGACAACGTCCTGATGATGAAGTTTCTGGAGAAAGAGAGCGACCGGCATTCCTTGGTAGGACTGTGCATGGGGGAACAGGGAATTATCAGCCGCATCCTGGGAGTGCGAGCCGGAAGCGCGTTCACGTTCGCGGCGGTAAGTCCGGGCGAACAAACCGCTCCGGGCCAGGTCACCGCCCAGGATCTGCGCAACGTATATCGCATTGAACAAGTCGACGCCGCCACGCGCATGTACGGAGTTGCCGGCGATCCGGTGGCGCATTCGTTTTCGCCCATCATCATGAACACAGCCTTGAGGCGGGAGAACGTAAACGGTGTCTACCTGGCGCTCCATGGCAAGACCCTGAAGGATCTGCTGGCTTGCGTGCGCGACATTCCCATCCACGGGCTGAGCATCACGATGCCGTACAAAGAGGCCATTCTGAAGCACCTGGACAACACCGACTCACACACCACCAAAATCGGGGCCTGTAACACGGTAGTGCGCGCCCAGGACGGCAAGCTCTATGGATTCAATACCGATACTGCCGGGGTCGTCCGTCCGCTCGAACAACGCATCGGCCTGGAAGGCGCAAGAATCCTCGTTCTGGGTGCGGGGGGCGCAGCTCGGGCTGCGGTCTTCGGACTGAAAGAACGGGGATGTGAGGTATTTATTCTGAACCGGAGCATGGCGGCGGCCCAAAAACTGGCGCGCCGGGCGAAGGCTCGTACGCTGAAACGGGCCGACCTCAAGAAGGTTTCCTTCGACGTCATCATCAATGCCACTCCGGTCGGCATGGGTAACAGTCGGGAATCGCCACTGAACGAAAATGAAATCAACACGCGCTATGTGTTTGACATGATTTACGACCCTCCCGAAACGCGCCTGATGACGTTGGCGAAAGCGCGGGGCGCGCAACTCATCCCCGGCATCGAGATGTTCGTGCATCAGGCCGCCCGGCAGTTCGAGATCTGGAGCGGGAAACCAGCCCCCTGGGACGACATGCTACGAGTCGTGACCATCGCCTTGCAGGAACGCGCCGCCAAGGCCGCTGCCAAGAAATAGATACATCAGACATCGCGGGGCCATCCAGTTTATGGATACAAGATGGATACCCAGCTCGGCCCTGCCCAACTTCTGTTCCGCAACTCCAAGGGCTGCCACGGAAGGCCGTGGGGATCTTTCCCACAGCGCCGCGAGTGACCGCGAGTCAAAATCGGGACGCCGGTTGCGTCATTGAATCGAATGAATGCCACGAAGGTGTTGCAATTCTCCCTGGGGGAGAAGTAAGATGCATTTGGGTGTGATCACTCACATCTGTTCTCGTCGCAGTACCGCCCTTTCTTCCAGATTTCGAACGTCGGACCCTGCTTTCGCGAATGCAAAAGAGACGGCTGTCCGTCTCCGCCCAGATTCGGAGAGATCGATATGGCGTGGTACGCATACTGCCTGACCGAACATCAGGCACTCCCCAATGGTACCCGTGCCCGGCGTCCCTTCCTTTTGGAAGGCATACAGGGCGTCAATGGAGCCCCCGTCCTCAGCTATCCGAGTGGAGAATTCGCTGTAGTGGTAAGCGAATACGAGCGGGCCACCCACAAAGTCGATGAAAAGACGGTTTTGGAACACGCCCGCGTGGTCAGCGTGTGCTTCCGGAACTCCACCGTGCTTCCCTTCCGCTTCGGAACGATCTTTGACAGCGACGATGCGCTGCGCCTAGCAGTTCGCAGCAACCGCCGCGCCTTTGGACAAAGCGTTGAGAAACTGCGCGGCAAGTCAGAAATGCGCCTCAAGCTGGTGGTTCGGGACGGATCGCTCCGCGAGGCCATGATCAACGTCGAACTGCCCGATACCGTCGGGCGGGAGTACCTCGCGAAACTGCGCGAAAAGGCCTCCAAGGAGAGGGAGCGGCAAACCAAGGCCCGCGCCCTGTCGGTCCAGGTTCACAAGCTGTTCAATCCTCTGGACGAGGAAGTCAGCTGCAAGAAGGTCGCCTCGGACGGAATGCTGATCGACATTGCCCACCTGATCGATTCCAAGTCGGTCGAGAAGTATCAGAATCGCTACAACATGGCAGCCAAGCAGCTGAAAAACTGCCAACTGGTCATCACCGGACCGTGGCCGCCCTACCACTTCCTACCCGGGAAGCTGCGGACGGTCGCCGGAAACAGCTAGCCCGATTCCCATGGGATCCTCCCCCCCGTCCAGCATGGCTGGCTCGGGGGGTTCGTTCTTGGCTTGAGCGACCAGAAAGCCAGTGGGCTGCAACGAATGTGCAGCATTCTGCAGTTTGGCAACCGCCCAGGTTTTACAGGCGGCGGTTTCCGTCGAACCCTCAGTCCCGACTTAAACTACACTTCGGCAATGACTTAACGGTGTCGCTGATCACGCGCCGATGGGATGATACGCTTTGGCTTGGCAAGTGCACAATTCCTTTACAACAAAAGAGGCTGCACACAAAAGAATGACCTTCACCACAACCCAATGTTCTCGACAACTTCCGAAAAGTCGTTTTGCTTGCCAGAACGACACCTTGCAAAGTCGTCCCTGACTTCCCGCCTTTCTGCCTCTTTGATAAGCGGCCCCAGAAAATGGGGCCGCTTTTTTTGATACCGGGCGAGCAATCCTGTATCCTGTTTGGATATTCCAGTGTGGATATTCCAGCCATTTCCCGGGAGGTAGCAATGAGGGACTTCTACCAGGTCTTGCGTGAGAAGGAACTAGAGATCATCCGGGTCCGTGAGGAAATCGAAGCCCTGCGCTCCATCCTCCCCCTGCTCGAAGAAGAAGGTGACGTTGCACCGACCGGTGCCCCGGTTTACTCCATGAGCGCGGCCGGCCACGAGTAACGCACGTCCCTCCCTCCAGTTGGGTCTCGTTCGCCCGTAAGGAACCTTTCGGAGAGTGTGTAGTAGACTGTCCCGTCCTTGCGGTCGCTCCGTCCCTCTGCTGGCTCAGGGAAAGTTTCCCTCGGACTGGCAGGCGCACGGGAGAGTGCGGGTGCGAAGGTCTCAACGGGGAGGGCCGGAGTGCGGGTTCGGCGGGAGGGCAAGGTGCGCACATCGGCCGCGGTATCCGCGACTTTGCTGCTCTTCGCGACCTTCGCCACGCACTCGGGGGCGCGCAACCCGTCTCAGTCGACCCAGCGTGACGCTTCGGGCGAGGAAGCTGGCGCAGCTCTTTCTCCCCAGCTGACGCGAGAGTTGATAGCGTTGCGCGAGGCCGCCCTCGCAGACGACTACGCGTACCGGCAGGTTGCGCACCTTACTGAAAATATCGGGCCGCGCCCTAGCGGTTCGCCGCAGGCGCAGCAGGCCGCCGAGTACGTCGCCCATGAGTTGCGAGAACTGGGTCTGGAGGTTCGCCTGGAAGAGGCCAGGGTTCCGCACTGGGTTCGGGGCGCCGAAGCTGCGGAACTGATCGAATTCCCCGGCCAGACTCCCAAGACCAGCCAGAAGATCGTTGTGACCGCATTGGGTGGAAGCACCTCCACGCCGACTGAGGGGATCAGCGCCGACGTTGTTGTGGTCCGCGACTTCGACCAACTGACCGCCCTGGGTCGAGGGGTTGGCGGAAAGATCGTGCTTTTCGATTTTCCATTCGACAAGAAGAAGGCAGCGGCCGGGTTCGCGCTGGATGCTTACAGTGAAGCGGTCGTGTATCGGGGCGCGGGCGCCAAGGCCGCGGCAGCGCTGGGAGCGATTGCGTCTCTGGTTCGCTCCGTGGGCGGCGCGGACTACCGCTTGCCACACACCGGCTGGAGTTCGCCGGCCGGCATCCCCGCTGGGGCCGTGGCGGTCGAGGACGCGGATCTGATCTCGCACCTGGCAGCGCAGGGCAGAGTGCGCATGCACCTCACGCTGACTCCGCAGAGCCTGCCGGAAACGACCGGATACAACGTCGTCGGGGATTTGCGAGGAAGCCAGCATCCGGAGCAAGTCGTGGTCGTCTCCGGACACCTGGACTCGTGGGACCTGGGCACCGGCGCCATCGATGACGCCGCCGGAGTAGCGATCGCGATGGAAACCGCACAACTGCTGCAGCAGCTCCATCTTCGCCCCAAGCGCACGCTGCGCGTGATTGCGTGGATGGATGAGGAAAGCGGCGGACGTGGCCGGGACGCCTATACCGCGGCCCATTTGGCGGAGTTTCCCAACCACGTGGCCGCGATCGAAAGCGACCTGGGGGCCGCCCATCCTTTGGGTTTTAACGCGAAAATCAGCACCTCAGCGCTGGATTTTTTGCGGCCGGTGCAGGCGATTCTGCAGAGTTTCGGCGCGAATCTGATTAAGCCGACATTTTTTCCTCCGGGTTCTGACATCTCCGCCATGTCGAAAGAGGGAGTGCCAACGCTCGGTGTCATGCAAGACGGACGCACGTATTTCAACTACCATCACACCGCTGCCGATACCCTCGACAAGATCGTTCCCCAGGAGTTGCGGGAGAACGCCGCGGCCATGGCGGTCATGGGTTATGCCCTGGCCAGTAGCGCGCAACCACTGCCGCGATGAGCATTTCGTAAGCACGGGCAGAGGGTTCTATCCCGAACCCGAGAAAACCTACGGCCTCCGGGGAAGCCGCCTACACCTTTGCCCCTGTTGACGCATCTCAATTTAAGCGCATATCATTTTCGTTTGGCCTCAGGGCGGGAACCCGCTCTGGGAGGCGCGACTCAAAGCGGTAGAGCGATCATTCCATGGAAAAGAAGAAGCTGGACTATTTCAAGAAACGTCTGGAGACACGGCAGCAGGAGCTGCGCCGGACCGTTTCGCGGACCGAGCAAGACGGCCGTTCCGCGGACGAAGATTCGACCCAGGATATTGCCGACAAGGCCGCCAACTCCTACAACAAGGAATTTCTCTTCCACCAGAGCAACAACGAGCGGCAGCTGCTGCAGATGGTGGAGAAGGCATTGTCCCGCATGCGGCAGGGCAGCTTCGGCGAATGCATCCATTGTGGCAAGGAGATCAACGCCAAGCGGCTGGAAGCGGTGCCCTGGACCCGCCATTGCATCGAGTGTCAGGAGAAGCTTGAGCAGGGACTGCTCGAAGAAGCGCCCAAATAGCCCGGCCCACTCGCGAAAAGAAGCGGAAGCCGCCCAGCTGGCGGCTCATTGCTTTTGGTCGCGCTTGCGAACTTCCCCGACTTGCTAGATCGCATTGTTCTCGCCCGCCTCCCGCGGCGCCGTAACAGGCGGCCGGACTAGGAGGACGAGCGCTGACATGACATAGAGTGCGATCGCCAGCACTCCCAGGATTCGTGTTCCGCCGATCATCACGGAGTTTTCCAGAACTCCGCCCACGACAGCGCCGAACAAGTTCATTCCCAGCACGGTGGCTGTGCCTCGAGCGCTCTTGAGGCCGGTCGAAAAGATGGCGCCCGAAAGCAGTACGGGCAGCGCCGACCACCCTCCTCCCCACATCAGCCTCCACCAAAAACTCAAACTGTCTAAGCGCGAGTACGGGAACCAGAGATCCGCCGCCAGGACGAGCAGAAGAACAGCGTAGCTCAACCCGACCGGTATGTTCCGCCAGGCAACCAGCGCATTGGAAAGCAGAGCCATCCACAGGAATGATGTGATCACCACCACATTCACGAACCAGGTTGTACCGAAAAGCAACGACATTTGGGTAACCGCTTTGGTTTCGAGTAGCAGAAAACCGGTACCCAGCAGGAAAAAGTGGGCGTGGGCAAAACTTATGTCGCCGCGGCGCAGATCCAGTCGTTCGAGCACGAGCCAGGCGGCAAGCAGGAGCAACGTGCCCGCCAATAGGATCGGAATCGGCACGGAACGATCTTCGAGGTACAAGAACGGCCAGTCGTCCGTGGCGAGGAGAACTCCCCGCACAGGCCGGACTTCTCGGGTCGTATTGGTTCCGGAAAGATCTGCCGAACGGGCCGCCCCTTCGACCAGCAACACGCCTTTCACCCAATAGCTTGTGAAATACGCCGCTGGGGGCACCCCAAATGCCTTTTCCAGGGACGCGTAGAGCCGATCGGTCGCGAAGCTCCGACTGGCGGCAAAGGAAAGCGCCAGGGTACCTTCGGGAGAAAGCCGGGCTCGCGCCTCGGTGAAACTCTCTACCGTGTAAACGTAGTTGTCCAAGCGTATCGACGAGAACCCGCTCAGCAAGGTGGTTGAATCGAGGAAGGCGAACACGATGAGATCGTACTTCTCCCGGGCCGTTCTGAGAAATACCCGTGCGTCAGTCACATGCACTGTCACCCGGGCAGAACCATAGGGGTGTTCGGGATGAAGTCGCATGCCTAAGCTCAGAATTTGGGGATCGAGTTCGACGGCATCGACGTGCTGCGCTCCATGCCGAAGAGCCGCCGCCACGTCGTTGCCGGTCCCGGCGCCCAGGATCAGCACGTTCCGAGGGCTTGGTACCAGGCGGTAAGGGAGTTCATAGTAGGGAGCCATGAGCGCGTTTGGGGTGGCTTCCGGGTAACGCCGCAAAAAGTCGGGGGACAGATCAGCCAGCCACTGATACCACATGTGATTGGTCACCACCGAATAGGCCGCAACTTTGCTGCTCCCGGCAGGAGGAGTCAATGGGACATAATCGATCCGGTAGTAGGGGGACCACAGGGTATTCGGTTCGGGCACGGCGACAACAGCGATGGTCGCGAGAAACAAAGCAATCGGACGTATGCTCGTGAAAAATGGTATCAACAGCGAGAATCCCAGAAGGAGCCAGATTCCCGGTCCAAAGTTCAGGAAGGCCACGAAGGAAAATAACAGCGCCCCCGCCAGGCTTCCGGCAAGGTTCAAACCGTATCCTTTCAAGCCCGGCGCCGACTTTAGAGACTCTCCAACCAAGCCGCCCATGGCCACGAAAAACGAGACCATCAGAGTTGACAGGGCCAGGACCAGTGCGATGAAACGGCAAATGGAGAGCAGTCTCAGGCTTAAGCTCAGACTAGCGCCCTGCGAGAGATCGTATGTCCACATCAGGTCCACGTTGGTCAAACGCAGCCAGCGCGCGTATCGAGTCACAAAGAAAAGTAGAAATCCAATCAGCGGAAACAGAGCCGAGAGGTATTTTCGTGGCCTGCCCAGAATCATCCCGAGCCCCAAGCCAAAGAAGCTCGCCATCAGGGGAATGTTCTTGAGATTTGTAAAAACCCGAATTTCTGTACCGACATAGCGGATGACCACGAGTTCGAAATACAGCGCAGCCAGGCTCGCCAGAAACAACTTCCCGGCTTCACCATCCCACCCCGCAATTCGACCAAGGGGCTCACGGACATGACCCACCATAGGTGCCCATACCATGCTTGATGTCGGGCCCGGCGTCAAGTTTGCGCCGTTCGAGCAGTACACACCTTTGACGCTGTTGTTTTTGGCCTGTTAGACTGAGGGTTTGGCAACCCACTGTGGTGAAGAGAAGAGGAGTACGTGCGCGCAGAAACCCGCCATCAACTGAAAACAGACAAGTTCACTCGAGCCACGATCGGCGCGGCTGAAGCCACCGCTCATTGGAGCCTAGAGCACAAGTCCAAGATCATAGCCGGTGCGGCGATCGCCGCCGTCGTGCTGGCTGCCGTGGCCGGCATGTGGTACTACATCGGCCAGCAGGACAACCAAGCTAACCTGGAACTGACCCAGGCCGTGCGCACGCTGGAAACCCCGATTCGCCCGGCCGGAACACCCGACACCCCCAACGTTGCAAGTTTTGCCTCGGCACAGGGGCGGGCGGAGGCGGCCAGAAAGCAGCTCCAGGCGGTCGTGGACAAATACCCGCACACCCATACCGCGGACATCGCGCGCTACCTCCTGGGCACCACCTCGGTCGAGCTTGGGGACAACGCCACCGCCGAGCGTGAACTCAAAGAGGTGGCCTCCAGTTACAACAAGGATCTGGCCGCGCTGGCCAAACTGGCGCTGGCTTCCTTTTACGGCAACGCGAATCGTACCAAGGACGCGCTCGACCTTTACAAGCAGTTGATCGACAAGCCGACCGATACGGTCAGCAAGGTCATGGCGCAGTTGCAGCTGGCCTCCTTATACGAGTCCTCGCAGCAGCCGCTTGAGGCGAAGCGAATCTACCAGCAGATCGTGAAAGAGAACCCCAAGACCCAGGCGGAATCCCTCGCGCAATCGAAGCTGCAGAGTTTGAAATAGACTTCAGAGTCGGTCCCGCTGGACAACCCAGAGAGTTCAGGCCCAAGCAGGTGGCTGGTCCTTTTCCGTCCCCGAGGAATTCCCTGACCCGGGACGAAAACAAGCGCCTGGTGGCGGTCCTCGAGGCGGCCGAATCCCGGTTTCCTGAAAACACTGCGCTGAAGTCGGTGCTTGATATCGTTCGGTTCCGAACTGGAAGAAACTGCTGGACCGGCTGCGCTCGGAACAGGAAATCCTGGCGGGCGTGCATCTGAAATCTGAACCGATCTGCCAAGAACGGAGGGATCTCAGGATCCTTCCCAGGCGCTCGCCACTAGTCTTCGGGTCTCCCAGCACCCCGGAAGACAAATTCGGCCAATACACCCCGCCCAGATGGCGAAGGCCGCGCCCTCAATTTGCCTACCTTGAAGGTTTCCCCGCGCGGGACATCACGCTTCTCGCTCGGTAAACAGCTTCAGCCATTCTTCGTGTTTTGTAGGGGGCAACAAGGCCGGCCTTAAGTTGGCGGCGACATGTTCTTTATGCCCCATCCCGATCAAAGAGGTGATCAGGCCGGGCGCAGAGCGCGCGAACTGAATGGCGTTTTCGCCGTCGCTGTTCATTCCCAGGGTTTGCTGAATGGACCCGGGCAGGCCACGCGTCAGGCGCCCCTGGTACAGCGTCGCGCTGCCCACCATGGCGATTCCCAGCTGCCCGGCCGCCGTCAACACCGACACGTTCTTCTTTCCCAAGGTTTGATTGGCTAGCCCAAAAGCTTCCGGCATGGCGAGATTTAAGGGGAGCTGGATGAAGCGGAAATGATGCCCTGGCCCACCCACTTCTCGCGCCAGATCAGCGGCCGCGGGGAGGCTAATATAATCCCGCGAGCCATCCGGCACTCGAAACGCATTCCACGTCGCCATACCGTAATAGCGCAGCGCGCCAGCCTTGACAGTGCGCTCGAGCATTTCGAAAGCGCGTTTCAGGCGTTCACGGAAAACCGCGGGCGAGCTATCCGCGAGCTGAGACTCGGGGTTATGCAGGTAGAACAAATCGATGGTTTCGAGTCCGAGGTTCCGGCGTGAGCGTTCGATCTGGTTTTCCAGATAGTGCGGAGCGATCGAATGCATGCCGCCGGACAGTTCTTTGGGATCAAGGATCCCGGTTTCGATGTACTCCCGTAGGAAATAGCCGCGCGGATCGGCCGGGAGGCACGCGTCGAACGAGAGATAGCCCGCCTTGGTCGAGACCAGTACTTCGTCGCGTTGCAGTTCGCCCGATGCGATCAGCTGCGCCAGGACTGCGCCGATGTTGCGTTCCGAGCGCTGGTGCCGGTAGTTGATGGCGGTGTCGAGCACGTTGATGCCCGAGCACAGGGCGGTAGCGATGGCCTCCGTGTAGGCGGCATCGGTGGCCTGGTCGGGCTCACCGAGGTAGGTACCCAGTCCGATCGAAGAAAGCCACAGTTCACCTGCGCCGGGCACCGATTTGGGGTGACGAAAATGCTCCGCGTCGCGAAACCGGGGAAAGCGCTCCCGATAGCGAGCCGTGCCTTCGGGGGTGGCGAATCCAGCCAGCATAGCCAGAGTCTAACAGGGCCTGCAGGCATGCGGTTGCCCCTTCTGCTGGCCACTTCACGACGCGATCGCAAAATTCGCGAGTCGAAGTTGTGGGCGAGCGTGCATTACGCCAGGTAACAACCTTCGTCGGTTTACGCTTCGATTCCGACCCGGCTTCCTAGAAGAGTTCAGCAACCCCTCAGTCTCTTGGAGTAGGTATGCCGGTCGTTGGCCGCTGCTGTGTCGTGTTCGCTTGCGCCCTTGTCCTCACGGCTGCAACCCTTTCCCCAGCAGACCGGATCCTCCGCGGTTGGCGCCTCGGGCAATCAAGCCGGAGCGCGCGCTCGGGCTTCGCAGAGCCTGGCGGACATGGCCCGCAAACTCCGCAAGGACAAGCCTGCCGAGGTCCGAATGACCGAGGAAGAGGGCAAAGAGTTGTTCCGCTCGGTGGATAGGGTTTTCTCGTTTGCCAGTGAGGAGACCGGATTCCCCAGGCGCACCGCGGTCAAGAAACAGGTGGTGGGCCCGGCGGACATCGAGAGGTTCACCAAGCAGCGGCTGTCGCGAGTTTCTTGGGAAAGCAAGCGGGCAATCCGTCGCGGGAGTGTACGACGAAGAGACCAAGACGATCTGGCTGCTCGATACTGTGGCTCTCGATCGGCAGGGTCCCATCCTTGCCCACGAGCTTACGCATGCGTTGCAGGACCAGAACTATGATCTCGAACAGTGGGTAGGGCGGGCGACAAGCAGGCCGGCAAGGGGAAGCGGGCGTCAGGGGAAGACGAGAGCGGAAACGACGAGGCTAGGACTGCCCGTCCCGCAATCGTCGAGGGGCAAGCCCTGGTGGTTTACATCGACTACCTGCTCGCACCCTTCGGGCGCAACTTTGAAAGACACTCCGGGCGTGGTGGCTTCGATGGAAGAGTCGGCGGTCACGGCCACGATCGACACCGAACTCATGCACCAGGCGCCCATGATGCTGCGCGAAGCGGGCAGCTTTCCGTACCGCGAAGGCCTGTTCTTCGAAGCCGACGTGCTCGCGAAACGCGGCAAGGCGGCGGCGTTCCAGGGAGTCTTCGCCCACCCTCCGCGGAATACGCATGAAGTCTTCAATCCAAATTTCTATCTGGAGCACGCCCCGTCGTCTCGGAGAGCTTCGACACGGCCACCGCCGCCAAGCTGAGCAGCGCCGTGCGGACAGCGCCGCGCGATTCGCATGCCTGGGCCCCACCCCAGCAGGAACTCGGAATGCGGCTTTACGCCCTGCCCGCCTTCCGCGCGTTTCAGTCGTAGCTCGGGGACGACTTGCGGAAAGGCATCACCGGCCGACGCGGGGCGTTCGGGACCTTTTCTGGCTTCGAGGGCGCTGCAACGACCATTCCCCTTTTGTCCCGTTTTCCGCTACCATGATGAGCTTCGCCGAGGACCATCGGGGCTCACATGGCAGATATCACGCTTCGAGTGAACGGGAGCGAGCGCAAAGTCAGCGTTGCTCCCGAAACGCCTCTTCTCTGGGTTTTGCGCGACACCCTTCAACTCACGGGAACCAAGTACGCATGCGGCGCCGGATTGTGCGGCGCGTGCACGGTGCACGTGGATGGGGCATCGACGCGCTCCTGCTCCACACCGGTTTCTCAGGTCGCGGCGAAGAGCATCACGACCATTGAAGGACTCTCGCCCAATAGCCAGCATCCTCTGCAGGTGGCATGGATTGCCGAGGAAGTCCCGCAGTGCGGCTACTGCCAGAGCGGGCAGATCATGGCCGCGGCGGCGTTGCTCGCGAAGACGCCGAACCCCACCGAGGAGCAGATCACTCGCTTTATGTCCGCCAACCTATGCCGCTGCGGAACTTACGAGCGCATACGTCGCGCCATCCAGCGCGCCGCCACCGGTTCAGGTGCGCGATGAGCCCATTCTCTCGACGCGACTTCCTCACGGCCGGAGTGGCCGCCGGCGCTGGCCTGGTCATTGGCTTCTATCTGCCGCACAGGTCGAGGGCCGGCCCCCCCGGGGAAGCCTTTTCGCCGAATGCCTATCTGAAGATCACACCTGACGATAAGGTCACGATCGTGGTCGCGAGGTCGGAGATGGGGCAAGGCGTTCGTACCTCCCTGCCGATGATCCTTGCCGAGGAGCTTGAGGCGGATTGGAAGCAGATCCAGATCGAGCAGGCGGGAGCCAGCACGCTGTTTGGTGACCAGACCACGGGCGGCAGCGCCAGCGTGCGCACCACCTGGGACCCGATGCGCAAGGCGGGCGCGGCGGCGCGCGAGATGCTGATCTCGGCGGCGGCGCTCGAGTGGGGCGTGGCCCGGACCTCTTGCAAGGCGGAAAACGGAGCGGTCCTTCACCGAGAATCGAATCGGCGTGCCACCTACGGAGAACTCGCCAACCAGGCGGCCAATCTGCCCGTCCCAACCGACGTTCCCCTCAAACAGGCGAAAGATTACAAGATCGTAGGCAAGCCGATTCCGCGCCTCGATACCCCTGCGAAAGTGAATGGCACCGCAGAGTACGGAATCGACTTCCGGCTGCCGGAAATGAAGTACGCCGTGCTGGCGCGCTGTCCGGTTATCGGCGGCAAGCTGGCCAGCTTTGACGACCAGGAATCGAAGAAGGTCGCGGGCGTCAGCTATGTGGGCAAAATGACCGACGCTTCGATTGCAGTGGTTGCCGACAGCGTGTGGAGCGCACTGGAGGGGCGACGCGTGCTCCAGATCAGCTGGGATGAAGGGCCCAACCGCGATCTGAACACGGCTGCGATCATGGAGTCGCTCCGCCAGGGGGCTTTGAAAAAAGGCGTGCCGCTTTACTCGACGGGGGATGTCTCGAAGGCTCGCGGGCGCCGCCTGGAAGCCGCCTACGAACTGCCGTTCATGGCGCATGCGCCGATGGAGCCGGGCAACGCCACCGCGCACTGCCAGGGTTCGAAGTGCGAGATCTGGGCCCCCACGCAGGTTCCGCAGGATGTCCGCGACTCGGTTGCGCAGGCCATCGGACTCGATCCCGATCATGTGAAAGTCAACGTTCAGTTGATCGGCGGAGGATTTGGCCGTCGCCTGGAGCACGACTATGCGGTGGAGGCGGCGCAGGTTTCGAATGCGATTCACGGGCCCGTGAAGGTGATCTGGACCCGAGAAGACGATATGCGCAACTCGACCTACCGTCCCGCAAGCTACCACAAGCTCAGTGCTGTGCTCGACGGTCAGGGCTGGCCGGTGGCCTTCTCCCACCATCTGGTCGCGCCTTCCATCAGCGCGAATAAGGGCCAGCCCGCTGAAGGCGGCGTGGATCCTGATCTCAAAGACGAGGCGGCGCTGGTCTATTCGTTTCCGAATGCGTTGGTCGAGTACATCCAGACGGAAACACCCGTTCCTTTGGGCTGGATGCGCTCGGTGTACGCGCTGCAGGTGGCCTTCGCGAACGAATGCTTTATGGACGAACTCGCTTCGGCAGCTGGACGAGATCCACTTGCTTATCGCCTGCACCTGCTCTCGAAGGATGAGGACATCAAGTACTTCGATGCCACCTGGCGCACCGCCCGCATGCGGGACGTGCTGCAGCTCGCCGCCGACCGGGCGGGGTGGGGCAAGCCATTGCCCGCAGGGCACTATCACGGTATCGCCTGCTTCGGCTGCTTCAGTACGTACATGGCCCAGGTGGTTGAGCTTTCGATGGAGGCAGGGCAGCCCCGGATCCACCGGGTGGTGGGCGCGATCGATTGCGGGCAGGTCGTGAACCCAAACATTCTCGAGCAGCAGATCCAGGGGGGCGTGGTGTACGGGCTCACCAACGCCTTGCACGCGAAGATCACCATCGAGAAGGGCCGCGTGCTGCAGGGGAATTTCGACGACTATGCGGCCCTGCGCATGAGGGACGTCCCCAAGGTTGAGGCGTACTTTGTCGAGAGCACGGAACCGCCTACCGGCGCCGGGGAACCACCGATCCCGCCGCTGGCTCCGGCGATCTCGAACGCGGTATTCGCGGCGACCCACAAGCGAATCCGCGCTTTACCGATTCTGAGCTGAGGATGGAAGTCACACGGAAAGTCTGGTTGCCTCTCTCGACCGTCGTCGCTCTCGTCCTCCTGTGGGCGAGATCGCCCGCGCAGGTCGGGCCCCCGTCCACGGTCCCTCCGCAACGGCTCGCGACCCTTCGGCACGGCATCAACCTGAGCGAGTGGTTCGCGCAGGTGTATGACCCGAAGGGGTACACGAAAGAACATTTGCAATCCTGGACCACGGTACAGGACATCGTCCTTATCAAGGCCATGGGATTCGATCACATTCGGCTGAGCGTAAATCCGGAGCCGATGTTCCGCCACAATCGGGCCGACCAGATCCCCACCGACTACCTCGGCTACCTCGACGATGCAGTGAAGATGGTCCTCGACCATGATCTCGCCGTGGTGATCGACGTCCACCCGGAGAGCGATTTCAAGGCCAAGCTCGTGCATGAGGACGCCTTCGTCGAGCAATTTTCCGACTACTGGCGGGCGCTGGCGAAGCACTATTCGAGTCTCGATCCCGACCGCGTATTCTTCGAGATCCTCAACGAACCGGAACTATCCGACCGCTATCGCTGGTACGGAATTCAGGCGAAGCTTGCGGCTGCGATCCGCGAAGGGGCGCCGCAACACACCATCATCGCGGCCGGCGCGCAGTGGTCGGCGGATGACCAGTTACTTTTCCTTGAGCCGCTTCGCGATCCCAACGTCATTTACAACTTTCATTTCTACGAGCCGCACATCTTCACGCACCAGGGAGCGACTTGGGGCGTGAATTACTGGCATTTCCTGAAAGGACTGCCCTATCCCTCAGATCCCGCGTCGGCCGAGAAAGCTGCCGCCCAGGAACCGGATGCGTTGAACCGCCTCTACGTCGTTCGCTACGGACTCGATCGCTGGAACGCCGGCCGCATCGATGCGGAACTCTCCCAGGTGGCCGATTGGGCGAAACGGCGCGCCGTCCCGGTCGTTTGCAACGAGTTCGGTGTGTATCGTAAGAACGCCGATCCCAAGGACCGGGCAGCCTGGCTAAGCGATGTGCGCACTTCGCTCGAAAAACATGGCATGGGCTGGACCATGTGGGATTACAGCGGTGGGTTTGGGGTGGTGACGAAGAGCCATGCAAAGGCAGTCCCCGACGAGGTCACGATCAAGGCACTCGGCCTGAACACCCCAGAACCCTGAAGCGCGCGATGCCAGCCACCCGGGCCCCTCATCTCGAGTCGCGTTGCCCTAACCCGAGAAGGACAATCGCGCGCTTAACTGGATCGCGCGACCGGGCGCGGTGCGTCCCACGTTTTCCAAACGTGTAGGCAGTCGGCGCGACAAAGGCCGCGGCGCTGAACCAGCTGGTGGCTGCAGGCGTGCCCGGACCGAACTCGGCCCGGCGGGTGGCGTTGGCTCGATTCGGGTACGGTTCCGGAATTCGCGGTGTCCAAAACCGAAATCGTGAAGGGGAACCCGGTCTGCAGCTCCTACACCGTCGAGAAGTGCCAGTTTCTCGTGACGGCGTCGGTCAAGAACCTTTGGTGCAGCGCCGGCGGAGGTTGATGGAACCTGCGTCGTACCAGCTCTGGGCCGTGTTCTCGAGCAGATTGATGGTCGTGACCGGGAAGCCCGTGCTCGCCACGGTGATGAGAGGGCAGTCGGTGTTGGGCGCGAAACCAATGGTCTTGAAGGGGCGCGCGTTATTGATGAGGTGCGCGCGCTGCAGCTCCCAGGCATCCCGACTCCAGCGTGGCGTTCTGGCCAAAGCTCTTCTCAACCGAAAGGACCAGGGAGCAGGGTGAGGCGCCCGGCGTTCGTGTGCGTCAGACATGCCCGGCGCGTTCTGCGATCAGCCGCATCACTGGCTTGCTGACCCAATCCTGATCGTGGAACCGCTCGCCCCAGGTCAGGGGCGTGACGTCAGGATATTCGTGCACCGACTCGTCTGCGACGAAGCGCAGGCCTTTTCGCAGCGACGCACGAGCGTTTGGATCGGCTCCGTGATTCAGCAGCAGGCGGGCGAAGGCAGCGTCCTTCTGCAGGCCGCAGCGGTAAGGCTGCGACACCACGCAGGCGAACAGCGGTGTGTGCCCGCCGAAGCCATCGGGGTCGATCGCCGCTTTCACATTCACGTCGGCCCCGCACTCGATCAGCCAGCGGGCGATCTCGATCTCGTCATAATCGACACACAGGTGGAGCAGCGCCGCGCCCGCCAGCGGTGTGCCATGCAGCGCCAGGGATTGGTCGGCGTGACAGCCCAACTCGCGGGGATAGATCTCCTCGTGCGAGAAGGTCCGGGTGAGCAGGTGAGGGTCGTGATCGAGATGCGCTTCGAGCAGGTCGATGCGGCCACGATGCACCGCCAGCGGCGGCGTGTCGGGAAGATCGATACCCCGCTGGGCGACGAGGTCGAGGCAGCGATGTTTCCCCTCGGGATTGCGGCCATAGGTCTGAAGGATCAGTGCTACGGGCGCGAAGGGGTCGCCGTGCTCGTCCGTGAATTCGGCGCCCAGTTCGAACAGCAGCGCCAGACCCGAGCCGGACAGCGTTTCACACGGCCCCATTACACTACCGGCCACGGGACGTGCCCCCATCGCGTACAGCCTCCGGGCGGTGTCGAGCCTGCCCTGGAGGCACGCTCGTTCGAACGCGTGCTGCAGGTCTGCCGCGCCCAGGTCGCGGAGCATCTGGATGATTCGGTCCTGCCCGAGGTTCGCGGCGTAGGACATGGGTGGACCCCAGTTGCCCTCCACTCCACGCGCGTCCTGGTGCAGCAGGCCTGGATCCTGTAACACCAACTCGCGGACCACGTCGGCATCGCCACGCCACAGCGCGTCGGTCATCCGGCAGGCGGTCACCAGTCGCGGCCAACTGGGAAGCCCGTAGCTTCGGGCGAGCGTGAACTGTGCGTCGACGAGCTTGGCGTTGCTGGGCTCCATGCCTTTGGGATGATGCTTCCGCAATTCGGCAGTCGCAGTCGGATCGCCCTGCCGGATGGCGCGGAGCAGATCCTTGGCCTGGTGCTTGAGTTGGTTGAGGTTGGGACGAACGGGAAAGTGGCGATCGGCCATGACGGACCTCCCTGGGAGGTCATGCCCGCGTCCGCTGCGTCGGGCGAAAAAGGAGGTTCTCGTCGGAATCCTACACCGGGATGTCGCTCAGGTGGACTCGGTCCTGTCCGCGGACGAGTGGCGTCCTGTACGCCGAGCGTCAGTATACCCCAAGGGTTATCAGATCCGCTTCGGAGTGCCCAAAACGACCTGGGCCCTGTGAGACTCTCGGATCCGCAAGTTGCATTCTTCGCTCTCAGGCCCCCTGGGTTGATTTTGTGTTTCGTGCGTGTGGGGGGCGAGCGCAGGGCGCACGCCGCAACGGGGTGGGTGTAAACGCCTGTTGAACTGTTGAACGACAGTTATCGTTAAACGCCTGATCTATATAACTCGTCAGTTCCATCTTCTGGTGGCGACGACGCCGATCAGTTTCGAAAGTACATCAAGCCGTGCGGTTGTACGGTGTCAACCATGGATCGATCTGAGGCTCGTGGCCTAATGCTTTTTCGGGTTATCCGAGGCGGCATAGGGATTTCACAGAGACTGCGTGCCATAGGCACCGTGTCGTCTACAGGCGTTTGTCATACTCACCCTCGAACCCGAGTGTCTCAAGAACCCACTGGCCACCACCAGAGAAAATCACCGGAGATGGAAGGGCTCTTCACTCGAGACGCTCAAGCGGCTTGCGATTTTAGTTTTTCTGCGTCGAAGGTTTCTCCTTTCTTCCACGGAGTCAGCGTAATCGCTGCAATCTTGCGCGCCAGCGTGAGACGCGCCATCGTCGGCTTTATGCCTTTGGCCAGCGCAGCTTGGTAGAAATCTTGAAACCGTCCAGGGCGGGTACTGGCCATGGTGGCCGCACCTTTGAATAGACCTTTCAGATCATGGTTATGGTCTTTGTTCAGGCCCCGAATGGAAAGCGCTTTCTTCGAACGCCGTACTTGACCTTCGACCAAGCGATATTCCGCACAGATGCGGGTCTCTAACGCCAGTCCGCTATAGGACCATAGCTGTCGCTTGCTGCGGAAACGATCCGGAGTCTGGATCAGTGCTACCGCCAGCGCCGACCGAATCGGCCCTAGATAGGGAATCTGTTCCCGTCCTTGAGCAGCGCGTTCTTCCGCGGATTGCACGCCACCAGTTTGTCAACGCGGGGGTTGAGTAAATCGTACAGCCAGGCGGACCAGGTTCCTTCCTCGAAGGTCACCGACAAAGTTCCGCGTAAGCCTGCGAAAAACTGAGGATTCGTCGTCGCTTTGGTCTCGAGGATGGATTCCATGACTCACTTCCCGGTGGAGTCCGTCACCGCAACCACGATGGTTGCTTGATGAGCTTGATGAATGTCGAGCCCAATATATTTTTCACTGTCCATAAGACTTCTCCTTGTGCGCCGGATAAACCGGCGAGGTGTAGTGAATGAAAGAGTCATACGAATGTGAAATAGCGACCCACATCGGCCCTGAGTCATGCGGAGCCGCTCGCGAGGGCGGCGTCGAAGCGTTGACAAGGGAACGTGCGGGCCGGGTATTCAGCCGCGTAAGACCATCACTCCGGGACGCCGACGCCGTAAGGAGATGCGGAAGGCCCCATCCGGTGCACCGATATCGCGAGGTGCAATGGAGTCCCGCGCGGTCACAGACCCGGTGCACGTACGGAAGCACCTCGAACGGGAACCGGGAGATCCCAGGTTCGCCCAGGGCCGCAGTTGCCCTGGGACGCATCGGGAAGTCTAAGGACGCACGCCGATGACGAACGGACCTGGGAAGTCGGACAGACCTACTGTACCTGGGAAGTCCCCGAACCATGCTGGGCAACCGGCAACGGAGGGGATGGAGGGAAGAGGCCTGGCCAAAGGGAACCTGCCCCAACAAAACGCGTCCCGGACACCGAGCCGGGAAGACGCGCTCAGCGCGTTGGAGCGGGTACGTCAAGCAGCAAAGAAGGATAAGAAGTTGCGG
>DASQPN010000090.1:0-44229 GCA_035643915.1 Terriglobales bacterium
AATTCGTCAGATGCTTTTGATGAGTGATAGGAAACCGCAGACCAGTCTTTGGCGCAGCTCTTTGGCCCTGCGCCCTTCCCAAGCACAACCTGCGAGAGCCGTAAATCTGTCTTCGAAGGACACCGATCGCGGGACAACCTCTAAGGCATTCCTTGCAATGCCTTTCTCGGAGCCGGAGCCTGCCCTGGGCGCAGCCAAGGGGTGTTTCCGAGGTGAAAAAAACGCTGCCACCCACCTAGCCCCGCACGCTAGCCCGCAGCTCTTCGACGACTTCGAACGCCGCCCTCCGCGCCGCGTCTAGCTTGGTGACGTCGAACGAGATGGCACCCACCCGCGCATGCCCCCCACCGCCGTAGCGCTCACACACCTTCGCCAGGTTCACCGTAGGCTCGCTCGGAGCCCAGGGATTCGACCCCACCGAAACCTTTACGCGGAAGCTGCTTTTACTTAAACCAACGCTATAAATACTTTCCGGATGTAAGTAATAAGGAACGAACTTGTTGTACCCCTCCAACTCCTGGTCCGTGACGTCAAAAAAGATGGTCGCGTCCCTGCACTCGGTGCGTGCTTCCAGAATTCCAATGGACAGTTCGTGCCGTTTCAGCAGCGGGGGCAACAACGGCGCCACGAACGGCGCCTTGAGGATTTCTCCCAGCGACTGGCTCGCCAGCAACGGGATCAGCTGCGGCACGAAGATCGAATCCGGCGCCGACTCGATCACCATGGTCAGTTTCATCGCCGGCGCTTTCATCTCCACCGCGGTCTGGGCATCCGGGTACATGGCTCCGTCGATGATGTCGGTCCAGTGCACCAGGTCGGCCACCGAGGTGGCGTCAAAGCCGAAGCGCTGCTCGGCCACCATCGCGATAAAGCTCGTGCACGACTTGAAGTCCGGATCGTAAAACTTCCGGTTCCCCTGGTCCTGCTCGAAGTGCGCCGCGTCCTCCGGGCTGAGGAAAGCGCTCTCATGGTGATCAAACCACCAGGTAATTTTGGGCGAGCTGGAGTACTTGAAGTCGACGATCGCGTTCTCGTCGCCGTCAAACTGCCTCTCATCAAAAAGAGCCCCGGCCCGGTGCAGCAACCCGGTGAACTCAAACTCCACGTCGTTGCGGATCCGTTCCCGGTAAAAGCGCGAAAACAGCGCCGCGGAAGAGGCCCCGTCAAAGCATTTGTCGTGATAAAAAACCCTGACTTTCAATTGGAGATTCCTTCCCAAGCCCGGCAGCCCGGTACCACTAACTGGCGTCCGACTTCGTGCAAGCGAAAAGCGTATAGGATTACGTCCGCAGAGAGTTCTGTCAAGCGCCGAGAAGGAGCGCCGAGAAGGACCGCGGAGAAAGACCGGTTCGAGCTCCCTCTTCGGGAAGCCGCCAACGAACCGAATCATGAGGGGCACAACGATGTTCCTGTGACCCAACTGCCCGAGTCCCGTCTAAATGTGTTTGGGGAGGATCCATGTCGAAATCGCGCAGGCAATTTTTGGCAGCGACATCTCTCGGCGTAGTCGGGGCGGCCGCCGCCTACCACTGCCGGGCCCAGAGCCCCGCCGATCTGCCCCCCGGGGCGCCGCCCGCCTTCGGCGCCGGGCCCGCCGTGGGCCCTGAAGTGTCGCGAGCCAGCTTCGCCGAAGCCGAGAAGCTCGTGCAAGTGGAGTTGGCTGACACCGAGCGCGCCGTGGCCGCGGGCAGTTGGCGCAAGACGATGGCCGCGCTCTATGAGCGACGCACTGGTCCGCGCAAGGCGGCATTGGACGCCGCGCTCGCACCCGCGTCGCGCTGGGACCCGGCATTGCCCGGCCTGAACGTGGGCCCAAGTCGAAACCGGTTTCTCCGCAGCCAGACCGACCCAGGCCCGCTTGCCGCGAACGACCCCGACATTGCTTTCGCCTCCCTGAGCCAGCTCTCGCGCTGGATCGAGCAGCGCAAGCTTACCTCCGAACGGCTCACCCACATCTACTTGCAGCGGATGGAGCAATTCGATGACAAACTGCACTGCGTCATCACGCTTACGCGCGAGCTGGCCCTAGCGCAAGCCAAAAAGGCCGACGAGGAAATCGCGGCCGGAAAGTACCGCGGACCACTGCACGGCGTCCCCTGGGGTGCGAAAGACTTGCTCGACACCGCCGGAATCCCCACCACCTATGGTGCTGAACCCTACCGGGATCGCGTGCCCACCGCAGACGCCGCCGTCGTGAAACGTCTCCGTGAGGCGGGCGCGGTCCTAGTCGCCAAGTTGAGCCTCGGCGCTCTCGCGCTGAACGACATCTGGTTCGGTGGGCAAACGATGAATCCGTGGCTGCTGGAGGAAGGATCGTCAGGCTCGAGCGCAGGCCCGGGTGCCGCCACCGCGGCGGGCCTAGTCGGCTTCGCGATCGGCAGCGAGACGGGCGGCAGCATTGTCAGCCCCAGCATGCGTTGCGGGATTACCGGTCTCCGTCCCACCTACGGCCGCGTGCCGCGCACCGGCGCCATGACGCTCTGCTGGTCCCTCGACAAGCTCGGCCCCATGACTCGCAGCGTCGAGGACGCCATGCTGGTGCTGCAGGCCATCTCGGGGCCCGACGCCGGAGATGTGTCCAGCGTGTCCAGCCGACTCGACTACGATGCAGCCGCGCCCGTGCAAGGTCTGCGGGTGGGCTACTTCCCCCGCTGGATGGAAGAAAATCCCGCTACCGGCGTGGACCGCGCCGCCCTCGAAACCGTGAAGAAGCTGGGCATGGTCCCGGTCGAGGTTTCCATTCCCAACTGGCCCTACAACTCGCTCAACCTGATCCTGTTCGCCGAAGGAGCCGCTGCGTTCGAGGAACTCACGCTGGGCGGCGGCTTGAATCAACTGAAAGCCCAGGTGTCCGACGCCTGGCCCAATCTTTTTCGCCAGGCCCGCTTCCTCTCGGCCGTCGACTTCGTCCAGGCCGACCGCCTCCGCCGGCAGGTCGCCCAGGAGATGGCCCGCGTCTTTTCCCAGGTCGACCTGCTGCTCGTGCCTTCACTGCGCGATGAAATACTGACCATCTCGAACTTCACCGGCCATCCCTCGCTCACCCTGCGCGCGGGCTTCGTCGAAGTGTCAAAGGCGCGCAGTGACTGGGCGCCCGACCCCAACAACCCGCTGCCCACCTTCCCGACGCCACGCCGCGTCCCCCACGGCGTCACCCTGATCGGCCGGCTGTTCGACGAGGGTACGCTGGGAAGCGTCGGGCTCGCGCTGGAGCGCGCCTTCGGCGTAGTGGGTGAGCGGCCGCCGGGGTTCTAACCGGCCGTCCGGTAGCGAGATTCGCTTTCGCCGGCCTGTATAATGCACGACCATGGCTCCGGCTCCAGGTCAGAAAATAGGGCCTTATCAGATCATCGGACAGATTGGCGCGGGCGGCATGGGTGAGGTATATCGGGCTCACGATGCGCGTCTAGGCCGGGACGTCGCCGTCAAGCTACTCCCCGCTTCATTCTCCTCCGATCCCGATCGTCTGCACCGGTTCGCGCAGGAAGCACGCGCAGCGGCCGCCCTGAACCACCCGAATATTCTTGCCATCTACGACCTTGGAGAAGCGCAAGGCGCGCCCTACATCGTCTCTGAATTGCTGGAAGGCGAAACCCTGCGGGCGCGGCTCCGGAACGGAGCGTTACCGACCCACCAGGCAGTCGACTGTGCGCTGCAGGTGACCCGCGGGTTGGCAGCGGCACACGACAAGGGCATCGTTCACCGCGACCTGAAGCCGGAGAACATTTTTCTGACAGAAGACGGACGCGCGAAGATCCTGGACTTCGGCTTGGCCAAGCTGACCCACCCGGAGCAAAGCGACCCAGCCTCCGAGGCCGCCACCGTACAAGGAGTGACCGATGCAGGCACGGTGATGGGCACGGCTGGCTACATGTCGCCCGAGCAGGTACGAGGGAAGATCGCGGATCAGCGCTCCGACCTTTTTTCTTTCGGCGCGATTCTTTACGAGATGGTGTCTGGCAAGCGTGCCTTCCAAGGCGACTCACCCGCGGACACCATGAGCGCGATCCTGAAGGAAGAACCGCCCGAACTGGTGGAAGCCGCACGCCAGGTGCCGCCAGCCCTCGAGCGGATCGTGCGGCACTGCCTGGAGAAAAATCCGGCGCGGCGCTTTCAGTCGGCGAGTGATATCGCGTTCAGCCTGGAAGCCCTATCGGAAATCTCGGCCACGAGCAGCCCGGGGGTCGAAACAGCGCAGGTCGCATCCGGACGGCGATGGTTGCTTCCAGTGCTGGGCACTCTCCTGGCGGCACTCGCTGGCGTGGTCGTTTACTTTGCCGGAAAGCATTCCAACGCGGCTCCGAGTCCCAGCTTTCACCGTCTCACATTCCGGCGCGGCACGATCCCGGCCGCGCGCTTTTCTCCCGACGGGCAGACCATCGTCTATGGCGCTGCCCTGGAGGGGAGACCGGTAGAACTGTTTACCACTCGTTTTGACAGTACGGATTCGCGTGCGCTGGGGCTGGAAAAAACACAATTGCTGGCCATCTCTTCCAGCGGCGAGCTCGCGGTTGACCTGGGATCGCTCCGCATCTCTCCTTTCGTCGAAAGTGGGACCCTCGGACGAGTGCCCCTCGCCGGAGGTGCTCCCCGGCAAGTGTCGGAGAATGTCAACTGGGCGGACTGGACTCCAGACGGCTCCGATCTAGCCGTGATTCGTTTTGCCGGGGGCAGGCTCAGACTCGAATTTCCAGTGGGTCGCACCCTCTATCAGCCGCGCGGCTGGGTCAGTCATGTCCGCTTTTCCCCGCAAGGAGATCTGATCGCGTTCGATGACCATGTCGCGACCGGCGACGACGGCAGAGTCGTCGTCATTGACCGCGAAGGCAACCACAAGGTCGCCTCCAGTTTTTTCACGACCGCGCAAGGTCTTGCCTGGTCACGCGACGGGAAAGAGGTCTGGTTCACAGCTTCTCGTGAAGGCGCAGCCCGCGCCATCTACGCAATGAGTCTGTCCGGAAAGGAACGTCTGGTACTTCGTGTTCCCGGGACGCTGACTCTGCAGGACATCACCCGGGACGGCCGAGTTCTGTTGACGGTGGATAACGCTCAATTCGGCATGCTCGGCTCGCAGTCGGGAGAAGCGAACGAGAGAAATCTCTCGTGGTTTGACTGGTCGTTGACCTCCGATGTTTCTCCAGATGGCAAGAATCTGGTTTTCTTCGAAAGTGGCGAGGGCGTGGGTTCGAACTATTCCATCTTCATGCGGGGCATGGACGGCTCCCCCGCGATTCGTCTCGGAAGCGGCGGATTCCCCTCCCTGTCGCCCGACGGCAAGTGGGTGGTGGCTTTGAACAATGCTTCCCCGTCGCAGCTGGAACTCTTACCGACCGGAACCGGCCAGCCGCGGCAAATCACCAACGACTCTCTAGAGCACCTTCGCGTGGGTTGGGTACCGACCGGGAAGGCGATTGTCTTTTCCGCATCCGAGGCAAACCGCGCTCCCCGCACTTACGGGATGAACCTTGACGATGGGAAGGCGCACGTCATCACTCCGGAAGGAACCACCGGAGCGCTGGTTTCGCCGGACGCGAAATACCTGCTTGCCACTGACCCGGAGCTCAAGCGCTGGCTCTATCCATTGAACGGTGGCGATCCAAAACCTCTCTCCGCTGCTTTGAACGATGACGACCTTCTGATCGACTGGGAACCTGACGGCAACAGTATTCTGGTCGGCCAGCGGGGAACTTCCTGCCGGGTGATGCGAGTCTACCTGAATTCAACCCGCAGGGAAGATGTGCGGACTTTTTCTCCCTCCGATACCGCTGGTATCGTAACCGTCGGTGCAGTCCGCTTCAGTGCCGACCGTAAGACCTATGCTTACTCGTATTACCGGATCCTCTCGGATCTGTACGTTGTGGATGGCCTGAGATAGGAACGCCTCGTTGGCCACCGCCTCGCTGTTGGAGCAAGCTTGCCGTGTCACAGACCAGGCACCGCGGGATCGGAGGCGATCTGGACGCAGGCTCAGGACCGGTTGGGCTGGGTCCAATCTTGCCGCGCGAGTGCCCTGTCTTGCCTTGCTCCGTGAGTATGAGTTCCTTTACTGGATGACGTCCCCTGCTGGTCGCTTCCTTCCGAATCGAGCCCAGTTCGATTGAGCCCTCGAGGCTCTTCTCAAACTCAACATGATCCGCGGGCTTGGCCGTCGCAGCCGCGGTGTTGACGCTTTCAGTTCCTGCCTCCTCGAGCACCCCCAGAATCTCGCGCTGTAACCGGAAATTTTCCAAACGACGCGGCCATGCTCCTTTGGCCTGCCTCGCTACGCAAACTCCAACTCAATCTTCTTAGCCCCCGCATCCAGCTTCGTAATCCGGAACTTGCGGATCTCCCCGGCCCGCGCCCCTTCCGGCTTGGCTTTGTCCACAGCGCCACCGCTTTTCCAGCGCGCCTGCAGCATCGAACCCAGGGACGAAAGATCCGCCTTCGCGGACGACGAGCCCGCCGCAGCCGTGGCGTCGTCAGAACTGCCCGCCTTCGCCGCACTCAGGTTGCAACTGGCCTGAATTCCCTCCCCCAATTCGACCCGCGCCCGTGCGCCGGTAACCTCCATCAGTCGCCCGGTCACGACATCGCCCTCTTTGTGCTCTGCGAGATACTCATCCAGGTCGCTCGGCACCAGCTGCTTCATACTCAGCCGCAGTTGCCGTTTTTCAGCATCGATGGCGAGCACCAGCGCCTTCACCACCTGTCCCAGCCGTAGCACATCTTGCGGATGGTTGATCCGCTTCTCGGCGCTGATCTCGCTGACGTGGATCATGCCCTCGACTCCTTCCGCCACCTCGACGAAAGCGCCGAACTTCGTGATGCTCCTGATGGGGCCCTGCACGACCGCGCCCAGCGGAAGATTCCGCTCAACCTCGCGCCACGGATCCCCGAGCGCCTGCTTCAGTCCGAGCGAAATCCGCCGCTCCTCCGCGTTCACGCCGAGAATCACCGCTTCCACCGTCTCGCCCGGCTTCACGACGTCGCTGGCCTTCCTCACTTTCTTCGCCCACGACATCTCCGAAATGTGGATCAGCCCTTCAATCCCGGGCTCCAGTTCCAGGAACGCTCCGAACTCCACCAAACGCGTCACGGAACCGCGTACGCGCTCTCCAGGCCGATACTTTCCAGCAACCGCATCCCAGGGATGCGGCTGCAGCTGCTTCATGCCCAGCGAAATCCGCCGCTTGTCCGGATCAATCTTGAGCACCCTGGCTTCGATCTCCTGCCCCACCGACAGCACGTCGGAAGGTTTGTTCACGCGGCTCCAGGCAATATCTGAGACGTGCAGCAGGCCGTCCACTTCACCAATGTCCACGAACGCTCCGTAATCCGTCAGGCTGCGCACGGTGCCCTGCACCGTCTCACCCTCCTTGACCTCCGAATAGCGCCGCTGTTTCCCCGCCCGCTCTTCCTCCTCCGCGATCACACGGCGGTCGACCACCACGTCCTCCTCAGTCGCGTCGAGCTTGGTGATCCGGCAGCGAATCTCCTGCCCCACCAACTTCTCCATTTCGGCGGCCTCGCGCACTCCCGTTCGCGAGGCCGGCATAAACGCGCGCACGCCCACATCCACGCTCAACCCGCCCTTGATCACGCCCGTCACCGTGCCCATGATCGTCGTCTTGTCGGCGAACGACTTCTCGAGCGACGCCCAGTCAGTCGGCCGCTCGACTTTCCCGCGCACCAGTTCGTAGTAGCCTTCCGGATCGCGCCCCTTGACCGTGACCAGCACCTTGTCGCCGGGCTTCACGCTTTCGCCCGCGCCTTGAAACGCTGTCAGCGGCAGGATGCCTTCGGTCTTGAAGCCGATATCGAGCAAAACCGAATCGGCAGTGACGGTAATCACCGTGCCATCACGGCCTCCACCGCCCTCCGGGCGCTTGTGCGAATGGCCCTTCTCGAACTGCGAAAGAAGGTCTTTGAAGGACTCGTTGGATTCGTCGTTGGGCTGAGACTCCGGAACGCTTGGGTTCGACATGAACAGTACAGCCTCGTTGTGGCGTGATCCCGCCTGGTATTGCGTCCCGGAGGTTCCCGGAACCTTCGCAGAACAAATGTTCGACCGCTTTGAAAGGACACGGCTTCAGCCGCGCCCGAACCGCCGCCCAATCCATGACGCCTTCAGGCACTGCGGCTTCAAAGATCGAATCGTTCCGCAACCCGCCTAAGGATAACACTGCCTCCGAACCCAAAACGAAACGGGGCAAGCGGCAAAGCTTGCCCCGTTTCCGTTGCCCCCTCAAGGTGCAGCAACCCGAAAGTCCCCACAATCGAATCAGGCGCTAGTCGCCCGCGCCCACGGGCTGCTCGACGACCGACCTGACTTCCAGGCCCAACCCCTTCGCCACGCCCTCTCCGTAAGCCGGATCGGCTTTGCTGAAGTGCTGGGTCTGCAACTCCTGGATGCGCCGCGGCACGCCGTTGCCCAGGCTCCCTACGATATTGCTGATGAGCCGCTGCTTCGCGTCCGCGGGCATCAGCCGGAACAGATTCCCCGGCTGCGTGTAGTAGTCGCTATCGCTGCGATGGTCATGCCGCGCCACCGTGCCGCTGACCTGCTTCGGCCGTTCCACGTAGCTTTTGTCTTGAACCGGTCCGCCAAAGCTGTTCGGCTCGTAGTTCACCGCAGGACCGCCGTTGCCGTCGAAGCGCATCGTGCCATCGCGATGATAGGTAGCGTACGGGCACTGCGGCTGGTTAACCGGTAACGAATCGTAATTCACGCCCAGGCGATAGCGATGGGCGTCCGGATAGGAGATCAAACGGGCCTGCAGCATCTTGTCCGGCGAAAACCCCAGCCCCGGCACGACGTTGCGTGGTTCGAAAGCGGCCTGTTCCACTTCCGCGAAATAATTCTCCGGGTTGCGGTCCAGCACCAGTTCGCCCACTTCATGCAGTGGATAATCGCCATGCGGCCAAACCTTCGTCAGGTCAAACGGGTTGATGGGGTAGGTCTCCGCTTCCTTCTCCCGCATGATCTGCACGCTGACCCGCCACTTCGGGAAGTCGCCCTTGGCAATCGCGTTGAACAGATCGCGCTGCGAGTAATCCGGATCCTTGCCGCGCAACTCCTCCGCCTGCTCGGCGTTGAAGTTCTTGATCCCCTGCTTGGTCTTGAAGTGCCATTTCACGTAGAACAGTTCGTTCTTTTCGTTGATCAGGCTGAAGGTATGACTGCTGAAGCCGTCCATGTGCCGGTAGCCCTTGGGGGTGCCGCGATCGGAAAACAGGATCGTTACCTGGTGCAATGATTCCGGCGAGAGCGACCAGAAGTCCCACATCATCGTGGGCGATTTCAAGTTGGTTTGCGGATCGCGCTTCTGGGTGTGAATGAAGTCCCCGAACTTCAGCGGATCGCGGATAAAAAACACCGGCGTGTTGTTGCCGGTCATGTCCCAATTGCCTTCTTCAGTATAGAACTTCAGCGCAAACCCGCGCGGGTCCCGCTCCGTATCGGCCGACCCCTTTTCGCCGCCCACCGTCGAGAAGCGAATGAAGGTAGGGGTTTTCTTGCCCACTTGCGAGAACAGCTTGGCGGTTGTGTACTTCGTGATGTCCTTGTTCGTGCATACGAAGTAGCCGTGTGCACCCGATCCCTTAGCGTGCACCACGCGCTCCGGGATCCGCTCCCGGTTGAAGTGCGCCATTTTTTCGAACAGCAGGAAATCTTCAAACACCACCGGCCCGCGCGGCCCGACCGTGAGCGAATTCTGGTTGTCGCCCACCGGACGGCCGGCGTCCGTGGTCATAGTTTTCTTTTTGTCATCCGCCATGAAATACCTCCTGGGAAAAGTACGTATGGAATGGTTTTGCCCGGCTTGCCCGCAGCTGCAGTCAGTGGAGCAATACGACGGGCTCAAATCACGCTAGCACTTCTGGTTTTTCTCGCTGTCAGGCCAGGATAAATGCAAGAGCGGCTATACTTCCAATATATAGTTCGGATATGATCAATAGGCATAGCCTATGGAACTTCACCAGCTCCGCTACTTCTGTGCCGTGGCCCACACCGGCTCTTTCAGCCGCGCCGCCGAGCAATCCCACGTCTCACAGCCTTCCCTCTCACAACAAATCCTGAAGCTCGAAGGCGAACTCGGAGCCCGCCTCTTCGATCGCCTGGGGCGTTCAGTTCGCCTCACCGACCTGGGCCAAACCCTGCTCCCTCGCGCCCGAGCCGTTTTGCATGAACTGGAGGCCGCCAAGGGCGAGGTGATCGAGCGCAAAGACTTCATCGGCGGCTCGGTCACGGTGGGCGTCATCCCCACCGTAGCGCCCTACTTCCTTCCCCCGGTGCTCAGCTCTTTCGCGAAAAAGTTTCCCCAGGCCCGCCTGACGGTGGTGGAGGAGATCACTCCCATCCTCCTCGACCGACTCCGCGCCGGCACGATTGACGTCGCCCTCCTCGCGTTGCCAATTCGCGGCCACGAGTTCGACGCCTTCCCGCTTCTCACCGAGCCTCTATTCGCAGTGCTTCCGAAAAAGCATGCCCTGGCCCAGCGCCGCACACTGTTCCTGAGAGATCTCCGCAAGGAGCCCTTCCTCCTCCTGCGCGATGGTCATTGTTTTCGCGATACGGTGGTGGGAGCCTGCGACCGCGCGCGTCTTAGTCCTCAGATTATTTTCGAAAGCGGCCAGTTCAGCAGCCTGCTCAGCCTGGTGGGCACCGGCATGGGTGTTTCCATCGTCCCGAAGATGGCCGTAAAGGAAAATTCTTCCTGCCGCTACATCCGCCTCACCGATGAAGAGGCCACACGAACGATCGGCGGCGTGGTGCTCCGGGGCCGCTCGCTGAGTCGCGCACACCGCAGCTTCCTCGCCCTCATCCGGCAAGGCAGGGGCAAAGACAAAAAAGACAAACCAGTTGGATGAGAAAGACTCCCCGAATCACGAGCGATTGAGCCGCGATCCGGGGATCCCCCACTTTGGAAGGATTACGAACCTCCTGAAGGCCCCGCCAGTTCCGTCATCGGCTTCACATTCCGTCGATCGCACGTGTTCCCGAGGCAGCCAAGCCGCCAGCTCTTCTGGATCGTCGCCAGCATCGAGTAATGGTTAAACGCGTCGCCCGAGGTGCGAGCAAAGCGCAGTCGATTGGAAATCACCAGTCCGACCACATGGCCGCCGCCGGGATTCGCATCGCAGCATCCGCTCGTGTCGCCGAACCCTCCGGGGCCCGTGCCCGTGAAATCGCTCTCGTCCCAGACGATGAAGATGACCGAGTTCCCCCTCCATGCCTTCGAAGTCATGATCGCATTCACGGCGTGCAGCAGGAAGGAGTCGCCCGCCGCGATCAGAGCCGGCACCTGGGAGAAATCGCACGGGTCGTCCGGAGTGGCGCCACGGCCGTGCATGTCGTTGCATTGATCCGGGCTGATCCACACATAATCAGCCACGGTGTTGTTGGCGAGATCGGTGGCAAACTGGCTGTAGTCCACGATGTTCGCCACCCGCGCCGGATTCGTTTGAACATCTTGGTAAGAAATAAACGGATTGTGCTTGCGCTCGTACAGCTGGTTTCCGCATGCGTGGTCGAGCGGCGTCCTGCACAGGGAATACGACTGCATGTACGCCTTCCAGGTCTTCCCTCTCGATTCCAACTGGTCGACGATGTTCGGCACATCAATGGTGATGTCGTTATCGTCAACCACGCCGTTGAGCGCCCCCGACGTTGCCCCGATGTAGTTCGGCTGGCTCGGATGCGCAACCCCGTAGTAGTGCGACGCCAGGCCTGCGGTGGCCGCAGCGAAGTTGGTGAAGGGCGCGTTCGGATTGCCGATCAGCGTGTCATACCCCGTGTTCTCCATCATGATGACGAACACGTGGTCAAAACCCCGTCCATCGTCACCACCGCTCGCAGAAAGTCCTAAGGGTGTTGCGACCACGATCAGGGTCAGAATGACTGCACCCAAACACATCCTTCGAGAAACGGGTTGGATATTCATGGGTTGCTCCTTAAAGGGTGGCTTTTTTGGAGCCCAGATGTTCCCCCGCGCTGCACACCCCCGGCTGGTCGCGTGGAGAAATGAGCGACGCGATTCTAAACCCGACTGGGTCGATGTCAAGAGAGCTTTCTGGCTGAAACCACCGCCGGGGCGAGGCATCTCAGACATTTCTATTCAACAATCTGCCACCGTTCCGCCTGCTGCCCCGCCAGCGCCCCCAGCCAGGGCAGCTCAAACCACTCCCCCTGCAGCGCCTTGATCGAAAGCACCGCCCAGGTAAAAAACAAAGCTAACAGCATCAACGCTCCGAGCACCAGCCACACAAACAACAGTCCAAACGTGGAAGCAAGCAATCCCAACAGCACGAGGACCACGACAGCCGCCCAGAAAAACACGCTCTGAAACGCGTGAAAGCGCACAAACTTCCGCTGCTGGTATTGCTTGAGGAAGAGAAAGACCACCGCGGGAATGAAGGTTAAATAAACGAAGGCACCCACGAGACGGTCGTTCCGTTCGACTGGCGGCAGAGCAACGACCGGTGGCTCCTCTTCGTAGGCAGGCTCGTCCCCAGGCTCTTCCACCGCACGCGGCTCCGGCGGGAAGAAAGTTCCCTCCCGCACCGGCCGCCCGCACGATGGACAGAACTCAGAAATGTCCGGCATCGACGCCCCGCAGTACCCACAGACAATCGGCATGAATACTCCTGGCCGGGATTCACGAGGCCGCATGATTCCTCAGACCTCAACGATTCGTCAGGCCTGCTTTGCAGGGGCGCGGCTGGGAATTGGGCTCCAGTCCATGAGGTCGGCTGCCCCGACCTCTCCCTTTTCCGGCTAGCTCCCGGGGGCTGAAGCCCAATGGCTTTGCTCTACCCTGCCGCAGCCCCGCCCCTTCAAAAACCCCGCCAATCGCCCTGAACACTCGCGGCTAGACCAGCCGCCGCGATCCGTTCCTCTTGCGGCAGTCTTCGCAAACCCCGTAAATCTGAAAAGTGTGGCGCGTGGTCACGTAGTGATACTTACGGCCAATCTCCTGCTCCAGTTTCTCCACTTCGTTCGAGAAAAACTCCACCGAACTGCCACACTCGGTGCACACCATGTGATGGTGGCTGCGCCGGTTGTACTGATGTTCGTAGCGGGCGATCCCGTCGTGGAAGGCGACTTCGCTGGCCAGTCCGCACTCGGCCAGAAGTTTCAACGTGCGGTAGACCGTGGTGTAGCCGATCTTCGGGTCCTTCTTCTTAACCAGCCGGTGCAATTCGTCGGTCGAAAGATGCTCGCGCGTCTCGAGAAACGTCCGCAGGATCGTGTCACGCTGCGCCGTCTGCTTGAGGCCCACCCGTTTCAGATGCTGATGGAGAATCCCCTGGGCCTCGCGCACCATCTCGGCCGAGATGGAGGGCTGATCATCAATACGTTTCTGCAGCATGGGCATGGTGATCCCCGGCCAAGGAACTGGGCAAGTCGCGCCACAGGCCGAAACGGCCGCGGAAAGTCTGCGGCCGCCTCAGGATACCATCGCCCCATCTTGAAAATGAAATTCATGTTCATCGGCCGACCCGCTCCCCCGGGTTGGACCGCAAAGATCACAGGCCGGCTCGCAACTCCAAGCTCAAAGCTCGCGGCGGATGGCCGATGGCGAACAGGTCTCTCGTTTGTCATCCCCGCGCGCCAACCCCTACAATCGATTTTTCGCATGGCGACTCTGACTCCCACCACCGACCTGCCCGCCCCACCGCCCGCCCGCCGCCTGTTCCCCCGTGTGCTGCTCGCCGTTCTGCTGGCCGTGGCACTCATCCTGCTGGGCGCCGTCGCCTACCTGTACTACGAAGCCCGCTCCGCCCTGCCGCAACTCGACGGCAGTCTTGCAGCCCACGGCCTTTCCGCTGGGGTGACGGTCATTCGTGACCCCCGCGGCGTCCCCGCCATCGAAGCCAAAGGTCTGGACGATCTGTTCTTCGCCCAGGGCTACGTCACCGCCCAGGACCGACTCTGGCAAATGGACATCATGCGCCGCATGGCCGCTGGCGACATGTCAGAAATCGCCGGTCCCGCTCTCCTCGAGCACGATCGCGAACAGCGCATCCTGGGCCTGCGCCGAGTCGCTCGCAAAACTGTGCAGGCGCTTTCCCCGCGCGACCGCTTGTTCTTCGAAGCCTATGGGCGCGGCGTGAACGCGTTCATCGACGGGCACCGCGACCATCTCCCCATCGAGTTCCGTCTCATGGGCTACAAACCAAACCCCTGGTCGGCGGAAGACTCCATGGTGATCGGCGCCCACCTGGTTCAGGAACTGAACCACTACACCTACCGGAGCACACTCGAGCGCGAGAAGATTCTCGCCAAGCTCGGCCCCGACCTCACTGCCGACTTGTACGTGAATTCCTCGTGGCGTGATCGTCCGCCATCGTCCAGGCCAAGGCGTATCGAGCAACTGAGGCCGCATGAGCAGAACCAGGACGATGAGGAAGACGACTCCGGAGCCGACAGCAGCGTCGCACGCCACACCACGCCTCCGCCGCTGCTGACCTCGCCTACCCCCTGGCCCACGGTTGTCCCAGGCTCGAACAACTGGGTGGTCTCCGGCGAGCACACCGTCACCGGCAAGCCGATGCTCTCGAACGATATGCATCTCAACCACCAGATGCCCAATCTCTGGTACGAGGCGCACCTGCAAGCGGGCGACTACGACGTCATCGGCGTAACCCTCCCCGGGCTGCCCTTTGTCATTGTCGGACACAATCGCCGCATCGCCTGGGGATTCACCAACGTTGGTCCCACGGTCGAAGACCTCTACGTGGAAACCTTCAACGATCAGGGGACGTATCAAACTCCCAGCGGCTGGATGCCGCCTCAACACCGTTCAGAAACCATCCACGTGAAAGGCCAGCCCGACGTCATCGTTGACGTCGTTCTCACTCGCCACGGGCCTGTCATCACCGATCTCATCCCCGGAGAAACCCGCAAGATCGCCCTGCACTGGACCATCTACGATTCGATGAGCAACCCTTTCCTCGCCATCGACTCGGCCCAGAATTGGAACGAATTCGTCCGCGCCCTCGCTACCTGGGACACTCCCTCCCAGAACGCCATGTACGCCGACATCGACGGCCACATCGGCTACCACGCCACCGCCCGCATCCCCATCCGCAAATTCGGCGACGGCAGCCTGCCCGTCAGCGGCGCCGACGACGCCCACGAATGGACCGGCTACATCCCGTTCGAAAAGCTCCCCAGCGTTTACGATCCGCCTTCTGGCGTTCTGGCCACCGCCAATGGCCGCATCACGCCCAACAAGTATCCCTACAGCATCAGCACTGAGTGGGACGCGCCCTGGCGCACCGAACGCATCTATCGCGTGCTCGAATCCGGCAGGAAGTTTTCCGTCGCCGACATGCTCTCGCTGCAGACCGATGTCTACTCCGCCTTCGACCGGTTCTGCGCGGAACGCCTCGTCTACGCGCTCGATCACTGCAAGAATCCCTCGAGGCGCGCACAGCAGGCGCGCGAGCTCATGCGCGACTGGGACGGCCGCCAGACCATCGACTCCGCCCCCGCCACCATCGAGAACCGCGCGTTGTACGAACTCCGCCGACTGCTGCTGGAACCAAAGCTCGGTCCGGCGCCCACCGCGGCGAGTGTCACAGAAGCACACCCAAAATCAGGACCGCTGAGCTGGAAGGACTATCACTGGTTCATGTCGCCGATCTGGATGGAAAATGTTCTGGCGAAGCAACCCAAGCGATGGCTGCCGCAGGAGTACGAAAGCTACGAGGCACTCCTGGCAGCCGCGGTCGAGGCCGCAGTCACTCGTCCCGAAGTCCCGCAGGATCTCGCGCAATGGCGCTGGGGAAAATTCTCACCCGTTGCGATCGAGAACCCGGTGCTCAGTCGCCTCCCCCTGGTCAGCCGCTGGACCGGCCCGGGCCTCAACGACCAGTCCGGCGGCAGCTACACCGTGAAGCAGGTCAGTCGCACCTTGGGCCCCTCCGAGCGCTATACCGCTGATCTCTCCGACCTCGATCGGTCCACGCTGAATACCGTGACCGGCCAGGGAGGAAACTTCCTCAGCCCCCACTACATGGATCAATGGAAAGCCTGGTACCAAGGCACCACGTTCCAATTGCCTTTCTCCCCGCAGGCAGTGGAAAGGACGAAAGCGCACCGGTTGGTGCTGGAACCGGGAAGGTAGAAAGGTCTCAGTTGTCAGGCCTTGGCTCTGAAAAGAGTAGGTAAATCCAGCGGAAAAACTGGCGAATTCCGCCGTGTCTTTCTCTCCGCTCTCGGTTGATCTTGCGATCTGTGCGGTTAGCCTTTCCCGTCGAACCCAACCGACCCGCCTCAAAAATCGACTAACTTCACATCCACCGCATGCCCGAAAATATCGATCGAGGTGGTCGTATAGATCTTGTCAGTAGTCGTATCGTAAATTCGTAGTTCCCCGCCCTCCACCACATAAAACACGGTCCGGTTCGTGATCGGCTGCAGCCCCGTCACGTCCCCGTTGTCGGGAGGAATCACCACCGTGCCGCTGGTCGTGTTCAGAATGGCCAGACACCCGCGCTGCGGGTCCCCGGGATTCACCGGGACGATATTGGTGCAATTTCGCGAGCCCACGAATAGTTGCCCATTCCCACTCATGTCGATATGCGTGTGATACCCATCGGGGATTTCGACTCCCATGGCCGCGCCCATCACCGTCATGGACGGGAGATCCACAACCGTGAGCCGTCCGCAAACCGCCGGCGTACCGCTCGAGCAAGTTTCGTTCCCGGAACCCACCGCCGGCGTTCCTGCCACGTACAATGTCTGGTTGCTCACGAACCCCACCGTAACCCCGCCCGGAATCAGCGTCGGCGGTCCGACCGTCCCGTGCACCAGGTCGAGCACCTGCACGCTCGCCTGCTGACCTCCACACTCCGGCCCGCAATTCAGAATCCACGCTTGCGTGTTGTCCCTGCTGAAGAACCCAAACACCGGGCGGTCGAATCCCGGCACCGACGTACACACACTGGCAAGACAGGTCGAATTCTGCTGTCCGGGCAAAATGTTAAAGGGCGACACGATGGTCACAGAATCCGAATTGTCGCTGAAGACCAGGAGTTTGCTCCCGTCTCCGTTTTGCACGACGTAGCGCGCGCTGGGCACCGGCACCGTGCCGGTTACGGCCGCACCGGTCAGGTTCATCACGACTACCCCGCCCGGTGCGCCCAGCGGCACGGGCGATGCCGGCACCGCCGCGTATCCGATCGTCCCGTCGACTGAAATCACCACGCTCTCGGTCGACCCGGGCCCCGGCAGGGTGATCGACCCCGTCACAGCCTCCGTGGAGTTGTTCACCACCTCGATCGAGGTGCCCAAACTGCTCACGGCCAGCGTGGTCTGTCGGTTATTCGACAACACCATCGTCCCAGTCAGGAACAAACTGCTGGCCGGCGTGATCAATTTCGCTTGCCGGTCCTTGTTGGCGTCGATGACGATCAGCCCGGGTGTCACCCCCGTGCCCCCTACGGCAGTTGAGACGTCCTGAGAAACAAACACGCGGAATTTCAGTCGGGTGGCGGTCGTCCCAGAAGAAGACGAAGAGGAGTTGTTGTAGCCGCCGCAGGAAATCAGCGCGAAACTGGTCAGGGACACTACCACCAGAGGGATGCCGGCTCTCTTCAAACGTGGGACCCCCAAGAGCATGATGGATAAAGATTTGGATGCGAAACTTCGAATTATAGCAGAGCTACTTTTCAGCCCCCTACCCATCCCGACGGCCTCGGACAGAGCTTCGCCTGGGGAGCAACGGACGTGCCCGCCGCTCCGCGCCCCGTAAGCGAAATGCAAGAACTAGGCAGGTCACCATAAGACTGCAACGGCCCCTGCTGTGCAAAACTCGCAGTCATCTTGTATTCTCGAATTGTATTCTCGAAACCTGTATGGCTTCGGACTTCCTTTCCCGGCTCAGCAAGTCTCCTGTCCTCTGCGATGGCGCCATGGGCACCTTGCTCTATGCCAACGGCGTCTTCATCAACCGGTCCTACGACGAACTAAACCTGTCGCAGCCCGACATGATCCGCTCCGTGCATCAGGACTACTTGCAGGCTGGTGCGGAAATCATTGAAACCAATACGTTTGGCGCGAATCGTTTTCGCCTCGCCCGGCACAGCATCGCCGACAAGGTACGCGACATCAACCGCGCCGGAGCACAGCTCGCCCGCGAAGCTGCCAAGAGCTTCGATGTCTGGGTCGCCGGTTCGGTTGGCCCGCTCGGAATTCGTATTGAACCCTTGGGCAAAACATCGTTCGAGGAAGCCCGTACCGCATTCCGGGAACAGATTGCCGGGTTGGCCGAGGGAGGAGTCGACCTGCTCATCCTGGAGACCTTCGGATACGTGGAAGAACTTCACCAGGCCATGCAAGCCGCCCGCGACGTGAACCCGAAGCTGCCCATCGTCGCCTCGGTCACGGTCGACGAAGATTCCAACTGCCTGGACGGCTCCGATCCCGAATCCTTTGCGGCCAAGCTCGCCGACTGGGGTGCCGACGTGATCGGCTGCAACTGCAGCATCGGTCCAGTCGCCATGCTCGACGCGATCGAGCGCGTGCGCGCCGTGACTTCCCTTCCGCTCGCCGCGCAACCCAACGCCGGCATGCCGCGCTCGGTCGAAGGCCGCAACATCTATCTCTGCTCGCCGGAATACATGGCCAGTTACGCCCGCAAGTTCGTCTCGGCCGGAGTTCGCCTGGTCGGCGGCTGTTGTGGAACCACGCCGGATCACATTCGAGTCATGAAGTCGGCCCTACGCGCCGGCGAAGCCAAGAGCGCGCGAGTGCAGGTGGCAGCGCCCCATCGTTCCCCGTTGGCGTTCCCGACCGAACCGATCGAAAAACGATCGCTCCTCGGAAGGAAGCTGGTTGCCGGCGAATTTGTCACCATGGTCGAAATCGTCCCCCCTAAGGGCACCGACATCCGCAAGGAAGTCGAGGGCGCGCGCTTCCTGAAATCGGTGGGGGTCGACGGAATCAACATCCCCGACAGTCCGCGTGCGTCGGCCCGTATCTCGAACCAGGCGTTGTCCTTGATCGTCCAGCGCGAGGTCGGTATCGAAGCGATCCTGCACTACACCTGCCGCGACCGTAACGTGCTCTGTATTCAGTCGGATCTGTTGGGCGCTTCCGCCACCGGCATCCGCAACCTGATTTGCATCACGGGCGATCCCCCCAAAATGGGCAACTACCCGGACGCGACCGCGGTCTTCGACGTCGATGCGATCGGCCTGGTCAACATCGTCCATAACCTCAATCGCGGCCTCGACATCGGCGGCAATCCGATCGGCGCAGGGACAGACTTCGTCATTGGTGTGGGCGCCAACCCAGGCCTGCCCAACATCGACGAAGAAATCCGCCGCTTCGAGTACAAAGTGGAGGCGGGCGCGGAGTTTGCGGTGACGCAGCCGGTTTTCGATCTCGCCCTGCTCGAAAACTTCCTGAAGCGCAGCGAGCATTGCCGCATTCCGGTGATCGCAGGAATCTGGCCGCTGGTGAGCGTGCGCAACGCCGAGTTCATGAAGAATGAACTGCGCGTCTCAGTCCCCGATTCGATCCTGGAACGCATGTCCAAGGCGGCCACGCCTGAGCTTGCTCGTCAGGAAGGCGTAGCCATCGCCCGCGAAATGCTGATCGCCGTCCGCGAAGTGGTGCAGGGCGCACAGATCAGCGCCCCGATGGGCAAGTATTCCTCGGCCGTCGATGTGCTGGAGGCGCTGGGCGTGAACGCCCGGCCGACCGCCTCCACCTAGCTGTCGTTCCATGACGATAAACATCGTCACAAGGCTTCCCCGGGGCGGAAACTTCGCAGTGACAACGGTCTCCCACGCACGCTCTCGGCGTGCAGTCCGTTGGCGCCCCGGCACCCCCTCACCGGATGGCGACCGGGTCTCGAATCCTCGCACGACACAAGCCGTGACGTTTTGTGTCACTTGTAATCGTTTTCATCACCCTCCAGTCTTTTTTCGGAACGAAACGCGACACTTTTCCGCGTCCTTACAAGAAATTTACTCACACCCTATGCAGTGAGTTGCATTAAAATACAAATTAGGAGCACATCCTCTTGGCCAAGTTTGAAGAGTGTCTCCAGCGCCTGGAAAAGATTGTTCAGGAACTGGAGAAGGGCGACGCGCCGTTGGAAAAGTCTCTGACCCTGTTCGAAGAGGGTATGCAGCTTTCCGCGACGTGCCGCAAGGAACTGGAACAGGCCGAGGGGAAAGTGGAGATTCTTCTCAAGCAGAACGGGAAGCTCCAGGCAGTTGCGTTCGAGCCCCAGACCGAACGGGCCCCGGCTGGCCGCTAGCCGTCCCGGATCGTCGTCGCTCGTAGTACGAATGTCTGTGGCGTCCGCCACTCCCCTACGTCCGGGGGCGGAAGCTGCAGCCTCCTCCGCCGTAGGCGACGGCTAAATCAGGGGGGCATATGCAAGCCCTGACCTTCATCGTGTTTCAAAGCGACCCGCGCCTGGCACAGGCACTGGCCGCTACCCTCAGTCATCACTATCATTCCGTGCACGTGGCCAACTCTCTCGACGAGGTGTGGATCGCCATCCCCCGGCATCGCGCCGATGTTGCCATCCTGGACATCGAAGCCTCATGCCTGGAGGAAGTGGCGAAGCTGCACCGGCAATTCCCGGGCGTCTCCATCTTGTGCACGCACCGCGTCGCTGACGAAGAGATGTGGGCCGCCGCACTGAACGCCGGCGCCAGCGATATGTGTCCCGCCTTCGACACAGAAGGAATCCTGACGTCGGCAGAACGCAACGCAACGCTGACGCAAGCGATCGCGTAAACGTTTCATTCACTCTTCGAGGGACGCCTGCGGGCGTCCCTCTCGTTTTTCCGAACATTGCATGCCGCAATTGCCGCTCGCTTCTGGCCCCTGACGAGCTCGTGGCTCCCAGTTTCAGCGAAAAACGTCGACGCTGACACAGTCCCTGAATCGGGGCGCACAACTCAAAAGAGAGAGCCCTGGAGTTTCAGGACCAGGTGCCTAAAACCCAAGAGCCAAAAGCTAGTAGCCAGCAGTCGCTGAGGACCGCCCTTGCTATACTCAACCCCCATGCTGCAAGACACCCTGGAACAAGGCCGCACGGCGGCCGATCATGCGCTCGAACGCCTGATTCCAGCTGAGACCCAGCATCCGGTTTCCATTCATAAAGCCATGCGCCACAGCGTCTTTGCGGGCGGCAAGCGGTTGCGACCGATCCTCTGCATGGAAGCCGGCCGCATGGTCGCGGATTCCCTTCCCGATGGCATCGACGAACTGGGCGCCGCGCTCGAAATGCTGCACACCTACTCGCTGATTCACGACGACCTGCCCGCTCTCGACAACGACGACTTGCGTCGCGGACGCCCCACCTGTCACGTCGTATTCGGCGAAGCGATCGCAATCCTGGCCGGTGATGCCTTGCAAACACAGGCCTATGAAGTGCTAGCCCGCTTGCGTTGCCCCGCCGAAGCGCGGGTGCGCATTGTCGAAGAAATCGCCCACGGTACCGGGACGATCGATGGCATGATTGGCGGCCAGGTGGTCGACCTCGAAGCCGAACACTCCAGACCCGACCCGAAGATGCTCGAATACATTCACCGCGCGAAGACCGCGGCGCTGATCACCGCGAGCCTGGTCAGCGGAGGACTCTATGCCGGTGGCAACGACGATGAGATCAACGGTCTGCGTTCGTTCGGCCAGCAGACTGGTCTCGCCTTCCAGATCATCGACGACGTGCTCGACATCACTCAGACCTCCGAACAACTTGGCAAGACCGCCGGAAAAGACACGGCCGCCGAAAAAGCCACTTATCCGGCATTGTTTGGCATCGACGAATCGCTCAAAAAAGCCGATACCCTGATCCGCAGCGCGTTCCTTGAACTGGCTGTGTTCGGTGCGCGTGCCGAGACGTTGAAAGATCTCGCGCGCTATTTGGTCGAGCGCAAGAAGTGAGCCGGACGACTCCCGACGGGTAGAGTGGGACGACGCTCCGCGAGCAGTTCGTCAGAGTTTAAGGGCCGGGCAGGAATTTCCGGGAAGCTTTCAGTCTCCGTTCAGCCGAAGCCGCGAAGCGGCGTAAGAATGAAGCCCACGGCACGAGCCGCGGGCCCAGATCGAGGAATGACCAGAGCCCTGACGGGCGAAAGCTAAGGCTCGGGGTGAGCCCGCCGCACCGTGTTGATTCGCCCCCGCACAACACGCGTCAATTACGTTCTCGAACTTCTGGGACGTGATTTGGGGTGATCCCGAAGGTCGGACCGGCAAGCTCCCTGAACGAATCCTAATACGATTGTTATCTTTCAGTTAATGGGACCGAAACGGTCGTGAATGGAAGGAGGCGCAGAGTCACCCTCTAGCAAATTTCGTTCCGCACAATCGATTCTCGGAGCCGCCTACTGGTTCAGATTCGTCCAGTTCAGGACCAGGTTCATGGGCGCGGTCGACCCTTCCGGCGGGACGGCCACAATGAAACGTTCGCCATCCCGGTCTGGCAAATAAGGGGCGCCGTTCGGGTAGGCGTTCTTGATCGGAAAGAGTGGCCGGATATTCTGCCCCACGAATTCATTGCCCTCACTTTTGGTGTCAACGGCATACAGTTGGGTATCCAGGCCGAGGTAATAGAGTTCCTTGCCATCCTTGCGCCACTGGGGAAAGGTTCCGCCGTCGCGGGATACCTGCCACCTTCCACTCCCGGAAGGAAACTGGGTGACGTAAATCTCCTCCCGACCGGAGTCGGTGGAAGTGTAGGCAAGCCAGCGCCCATCCGGCGATAGACGATGAAAGACGATCCTCGCCTGGGACGATTGCGGCTTAACGATCGGGAAAGGCTTGGCATCCCCGTTTAGGGGAACGGCCCACACCGAGGCACCGTTCGGACCGGAACGCTCTTGATATAGCAGGAAGCGTCCATCCGGAGAATACTGCGGCCAGCTGAGACTCGCGGATGGATCCTGGGTCGCAACCAGCACCTCGTCCGGACCGCTGCTGTTGGAAAGTTTCCAGTGCAGGGTCGAGCCGAACGTACCCGTGGGTCCGTTCTGCAGCATGTACCCGACACGTTGCCCGTCGGGAGACCAAGTGGGCATAAAGTGGCTGGCTGGATCGAACGTCAGGCGCGTTCTGGAATCGCGGGCGAGGTCGAAGATCCAGATATCCGGCGTAGGCTCGCCCAGCGCCACGGCCAAGCGTTTGCCATCCGGCGACAGCTCCGCGCCCTTGTAACCGCCCCGCTCTCCGACATGGCCGATAACTTTGCCTCCACGATCCGTCCAGACCATGTCGATTTCACTTTGATTGTTGGCTCCCACTTCATACAGCAGGACACCGTTGTCACTGGCCGTGAACGTCGTATGCCAGGTACCCACGTCGTACTGCACGTCGCCAGCGATGGCAACGGGATCCCCTGAAAGAGCACCGGAGCTCGGATCAAACCTCTGGGCAAGCAGGGTGTTCTGCTGATGAAACATCAGTTGCCCGGCGGCGAATTCCGCCGAAGCGTCGGTGACCAGAACCAATTTGCTGGCGCCGCCGTCCAGGGAGCAGAGGTAGATGCCGTTCCGGTCGGGGATTCCGCCAGAGTGATTGGTCGCGAAGTAAAGGAAATGTTTGCCGTCGGGCAGGAACATCGGCCAGCGGTGGGTGGTGTGTATGGCAACGTCGACAGTGGTCACGCGCCTGGGAGCTCCGCCGGCCGCACTGACTTGCCAGATGCCTTCCCGGTAGTCCGGCGTAAACACGATCACGTTGTCCTTGCTCCATGAGCCACCGCGTGCGTTTGGCGCGTCCGCCAGAATCGTCACTGGACCTCCGCCCGCCGGGACTTTCTTGAGCTTGCCATCGGCAAAGAATCCGAGAAAACGTCCGTCGTAGGACCAGAAGATCGACGAAGCGCCCTCGCTGCCCGCGAGTCGCTGCACCGCGCCGCTCTCGAGATTCCGGACCCAGATCGAATTGCGCTCCTTGGGACCATGCGCTCCGAAAGCAACCTGCGTGCCATCCCGCGAGAGCTCAGGCGGCCCGGCAAAGTCGCCCATGAAATCAAATGTCGTGCCGGCCGGTGGCAGCACGGACGCGCGCAGCGCCCGCGGGCGCGGGCGTGTGAAGACCGCGAACCATAGCAACAGCCCTACCAGTGCGGCCAGCCCTGTCGCCCAAAGTACCCTCTCACGCAACCTGGGATGCGGAAGGGAAGGGCGCGCTGCACTCGAGGATGATTCGGGAGAGCTGATCCAACGCAGCTGGCGTGCTATGTCCGCCGCGCTCTGCCAGCGCGAGTCCGGATCTTTCATCAGCGCGCCCTGCACCACGTGTTGCAGCGCAGGCGGGGCCATCGGCTGGAGTACGGAAATTGACTCGGGTTCCCTTTCGAGAATCGCGGACGCCACCGAGAGCTGGCTTTTGCCCTCGAAGGCTCGCTTGCCGGCGGCCATCTCATAGAGCACGGCTCCGAAGCTGAAGATATCGCTGCGCGCGTCGGCGTCCTTGCCTTCCACCTGTTCGGGGGACATGTATTGGAAGGTCCCCAGGACAGTGCCTTCGGCGGTCAGCGGGTGGCTGGCGGCGGCGGACGTGAGGGTCGCGGATAGGCCGGAGGATTGCGGCGTGGCCGAGACGGCGGTTTTGGCCAAACCGAAGTCCATCAGCTTGGCCCCGGAGCGGGTCAGCATGATGTTGCCCGGCTTCAGGTCGCGGTGGACGACGCCCGAGCGGTGCGCCTGGTCGAGGCCCTCGGCGATCCCAGCGCCGTACCGCAGCACCTGCTCGATTGGAAGGCGTCCCTTGGCGAGACGGGAAGCCAGCGTCTCGCCCTCCAGGTATTCCATAACGATGTAGTGGATCCCGTCCTGCTGGCCGAGGTCATAGAGCTGGCAGATGTTGGCGTGGCTGAGCTGCGAGATGGCGCGCGCCTCGCGCTCGAAACGCTCACGGGCCTCCGGCTTTTCCGATAGGTGTGCGGGGAGAATCTTGACCGCAACGGTGCGATCGATTCGCGTATCGCGGGCGCGATACACCTCTCCCATACCGCCAGCCCCGAGCGGTGAAACGATCTCGTAAGGACCGAGTTTGGCGCCCGCGGCAAGCCCCATGCGTGGTGGGGATTATATCGTGGGCCTTCAGCTGTCTGCTATTGGCCGTCCGCCATGGCTACCAGTTCTCAGCTCGTGGCACTCATCTTCCGATGTAGTTTCCCGTAAGGTCGGCCGGCATTGGACCGAGATGCCTTGAACTGGCGCGGCTTCAGCAGCGCCGGAGCGCCCCCGACCGGACAAGGGCCTAAGCCCTAAGCCTCCGAAGTGCCCCGCGGAGGGCTTTTCGCGAAACGCTGGGAACTGCTCCAGAGGTTTTTACAACCCATAACACTGACCGCGAGATTCCACAGCTCCCGAGATCCTGGGAATGACTTGCCAGTTGGGCCGCAACAACCGGCGCAGACCCAGTCTGACAGCTGACAGCCAATGGCTGATTTCTGCCCTTTGATGTGGTAAAAATTCTACGACGGCGATGGGGTTCGCCATAACCGCCCGCGAGGCTGATAACTCCTACCAGAACCAATCAGGAGAACTCCATCGTGCTCGACTTCCTCGCGATATCCCTCGGAGCCGTGGCCGGCGCCAACCTCCGCTATTGGATGAGTCGCTTCGCCGTACGCCTTCTCGGACCGGTGTTCCCCTACGGCACGCTCGCCATCAACGTGCTGGGCAGTTTCATTGTGGGCTTTTTCGTGATTTGGACGACAGAGCGTGTCATGGTCGATCCGCGCTGGCGTTTGCTGGTGGTGGTGGGTTTCTGTGGCGGCTATACCACGTTTTCCAGTTACGCCTTCGAAACCATGGCGTTCTTCGAAACGGGTCAGTGGATTCTGATGGGGGCGAATTTCCTCTCCAACAACCTGCTCACGTGTCTGGCAGCTCTGGCCGGAATGGCCTTGGCGCGGGTGCTGTAAAATGGCGGGCGCGATGGCGGTACAAGTCACGCTCTACCTGAACGAAGCCGACCAATGGCATCACCGGCCCTTGCATCTGGAGCTTCTCAGCTACTTGCGCAAGGAAGGCGTGTACGCCGCGACAGCATTCCATGCGGTTGCCGGCTTCCTGGGCCGCCACAAGGTGGAGACCACGCACCTGGTGGATGCAGGCGGCAAGCTCCCGGTCATCATCATCTTCGTCGACACCGACGAGCACGTGAACCGCGTGCTGCCGACTTTGAAGGAGATGGCGGCGCACCGGCTCATCGTGCGTGAGAACGTCGTGCTCGAACAGGGGAACCTGGAGTAATGGGCGCTCTCCTAGGGACCATGGTTGGCTCGACCGTGGTTTGGCTCGACCGTTGCCGGCCTTGGTTTCGTGTTAATGCGCAACCCCATGCGGTTGGCGCTTTTGGCTCCGGGCGCGGAAGGTTATTGCCATGAGGTTGGTCCGCTGGCAACGTATCGGCCTCCGAGTTCTATGGGTTTTCGTGTCGCTGTTCGGACTAGGTATCTTCGCCGCGGCTCTGGGTGGATTTCTGAAAGCGCCGGTCTTCGATGCCGTGTCAGGGGCACTTTTGGCGCGTATGTGGTTGTGTGTTCTTGGGCGCGTGGTTTTTTGGGGGGGGTCCTTTTTGTTGTCCAATCGATCCGTGGCTGGTCTGTGGATCGGCCCCGGCTCTTGAGGCGCGGGGCGGAACTTGGTCCTATGGCTGTATTTCCTCCTGGAACGCCTGCCATGGAGAAAGAAGCGAGAAGCTTTAACGTTGCTTTTCGTGCACTCTTGGGGACGGCGGTCCGCGCTGGGCTATATCACGGATGATTTCAGCCCTCCTACGCTTGATGCGGCCGCGCTGATCCCTTTGGCAAATGCTGTGATCACGATCTGACAAATGTCCGCACTCGACATTCTCGCCATAGCCGCACACCGCGACGACGTGGAGCAAACCTGCGGCGGAACGCTGATAAAGATGGCCCAGCGCGGGTATCGTACCGGCATTCTTGACCTGACGCGCGGAGAGATGGGCACGCGTGGCTCGGCGGAAGATCGCGAACGCGAAGCAGCCGAGGCGTCGCGGATTTTGCAAGCCTCGTGGCGCGGTGCGCTCAACATTCCCGACGGACGCGTCGAGAACACCTGGGAGAACAAGCTGAACGTGGTGCGAGTGCTGCGCGAGCAGCGGCCGCGCGTGGTGATTCTTCCCTATTGGAAGGGACGGCATCCGGACCACTACACGGCTTCGACGCTGGGATATGAGGCGTGCTTTCTGGCGGGGCTGGCGAAATTGGCTGTCAGCTCTCAGCCGTCTGCACGCGGCGTACCGGAGCGACAGGCGTCCCCGCCCGTCGCCCCGAAGGCCCAAACTGCGGAACTTGGCGGGGACGCGCCCCTCCCGCCCCACCGGCCGTTCAAGATTATCTATGCGACGTTGTATTACGACGTGCGGCCAACGTTCGTAGTGGACATCACCGAGCAATTCGAGGCCCGCTTCCAGTCATTGATGGCGTACAAGACGCAATTCTCCGAGCAGGAAGCCGGCCAGGACCTCTTCCCCGCCCAGAAAGAAATCCGATCGCGCATCGAGGCGATGGCACGGTTCTACGGCATGCTCGGCGGCGTGGAGTACGCAGAGCCGTTTGTGCAGAAGGAAGTCGGGCTAGTGGATGATCTTTTGATGATTCCGGTGAAGTCGATCTAGAAACCATCATTGGCCCTTGGTGTTCAACGCGTTGGCCCGATAGGAAACTGTTTTGTTCTGGATGTCCTCCCTGCAAGTTTCGTTCGCCCCTCCCCGGGTCCGCCACGAGTTTCTTTCACCTCCCACGGCTTACGCCGTGGGCTTCATTCTTATGCCGCTCGGCAATGGCTGGACCTCGTCCGTCGGGTGATCGCCATCGCGCCAAGCGCTCCGGCGGGGTGCTTGCCAACGACCAATGGCCAGCGACCAAAAATTCTACTTCTTCACTGCCACCGCCACCCCATCGCGAATCGGCAGGATCGTCGTGTAGAACTCCGGCGATTTGTAGAGCTGGCGGTTGAATTCCAGGATCGCCTTGGTGCTGGCCTCCGTGGGATTGGGTTCGGTCACCCTTCCGCTCCAGAGCACGTTATCCGTCACAAATAAGCCGCCTTTGCGCAGGCGGGGAGCGACCTGGCGAAGCACACGAGGATAATCTTCCTTGTCGATGTCGTTGAAGACGATGTCGAATTCCTGTTTCTGCTCGGAGAAGAGTTCGATGGCGTCGCCAATGTGAACTTTGATCCGATCCGCGACCCCGGCGCGCTGGAAGTAGCGGCGGGCCTGTTCGGCGTTCTTCGGGTCGCTATCGGTGTAGTGCACGCGGCCGCCTTCGCCTACCGCGCGCGCCCACCAGATGGTCGAGTAACCGATAGCCGAGCCCAGCTCAAACACCGTCTTGGCGCGCGTCATCAGCGCCAGTTGGTGGAAGAAACTGGCCACGGCGGGGCCGACGATGGGAATGCGGCGGCGGGTTGCTTCCGCTTCCATCTCGGCGAGCACCTCGTCGCGCGGCGGGAGCAGGGAGTAAAGGTAGTCATCGACAGACGGCTGGGTGACGAAGCCGTGATGGCGCCAGTTGGCGGGTGACTGCGGTTGGGTTGCCACGTGATTCCTCCGGGGTCCCGCTCAATTTCACTCGGGATGGCAGAAATTCGAAAGCTGCAGATCACTAGGATACGGTCAGTCCGGGCTTCATCTCGACCACGTCTACATCCGGAGCCAGCTTCTGCAACTGGCCGGGAGTGCCCGTCAACAGCGGGAACGTCGCGAAATGCATCGGGATAACGGTATTGGTGCGCAGCAGCCTGCAGGCGTAGGCGGCTTCGCGCGGCGACATGGTGAAGCGGTCGCCAATCGGCAGCATGGCGATGTCGGGCGCGTACAGATCATGGATGATCTTCATGTCGCCGAAGACGTTGGTGTCGCCGGCGTGGTAGATCGTCACGCCGTTTTCGAATTCGATGACGTAGCCCACCGCTTCGCCCCCGTAGATGATCTGGTCGCCGTCCAGGATGCCGCAGGAGTGGTCGGCGTGCACCATGGTGATTTTGGTATCGCCCAACGTCAGGGAGCCGCCCTTGTTCATCGGAGTCACCTGCTTGACACCCTTCTTCTCCAGCCACAAACACAGTTCGTAGATGCCGACCGTGACGGGATTGTGTTTCTTTCCGATGTCGACGGCGTCGCCGATGTGGTCCATGTGCGCGTGCGTGCAGAGCAGGACGTCGACCTGATTGACGGACTTATCTTTCTCCGGGCAGACCGGGTTGCCCATGATCCACGGGTCCACAATGATGGTCCTACCGGCGGGGGTTTCGATGCGGAAAGTCGCGTGACCGAGCCAGGTTAGTTTGATGCCTTTAAGGTTCATGATGGTGAGTCAAGCTCAACAGCATTCTATTGGCCGGCAAGGGGCGGCGCAACGTGGACCCGGGACAAAGCTGCCTGACCCTCTGCCGGTGCGGAGTTCTCCGCAGCAATTCTGGAAGGGCCGCAATCCGGAGCCGACTGAGACGCGGCCGGCCGGGTCTCTACCCCAGAATTTTCCCTGTTTCCCCGGCCAGAATTCTGTTACATATGTCTGCCGTGTCGGAACTGAAAGTCCTTATCACTCGCGAACAAATCGCCCAGAAGGTAAAAGAACTGGGTGCGCAGATCACCCGTGACTTTGCCGGGCAGTCGATCATTTTCGTGGGCGTGCTCAAGGGCGCGGCCATTTTTCTCGCCGACCTGGCGCGCCAGGTGCCGCTCGATTCCACGTTCGATTTCATCGGCGTAGCGAGCTATGGGAATCGGCCGAGCCCCACCCAGGAATTGCGCCACGGCTGGGATTCGACCGGAGAGGTCCGGCTCACCAAGGACGTGGACCAGTCGATGGATGGCAAGAACGTCATCCTGGTGGAAGACATTCTCGATACGGGGCTCACGCTGACCTTCCTAAAAAAATTCCTAATGGCCCATAAGCCACGAACGTTTAAGATCGCGGCCCTGCTGGACAAGCCCTCGCGCCGGACGCTGCCGATCGAGGGGGATTACGTCGGCTTCAAGATTCCGGATGAGTTCGTGGTGGGCTACGGGCTGGACTACGCGGAGAAGTATCGGAATTTGCCCGATGTTTGCGTGGTGCCGAGAGAGTAGCGGTCACCTCATAGGCTGGCCAGTGGACATTCTTCGTTGCGATTTATCGACAACAGCGTTTTCGAGCCGGCGACCAACGACCGCGCGAGTCTTTAGTTCCGGTATTCCAAGCCAAGTTCGCCATCGTGCGGTTTGGTAACCGCGTAGCACTCGCAGGCGGTGTCTTCAGCCGCCGGTTCCCCGCAAGCATCGCGACGCACGAAACATGACTCACGCTTGAGCGATTTCGCGACTCCACAGGGCGCCCCGAACTCGGGGTGCGAACGAAAATCTTCTGCCTGTATGTCACGCCCAACAGACCATCCCAATTGGCATGTGCTATTCTGCGACGGCAGAAACTGATGAGTCCCCGTGCGGTGGGTAAGAAGAGGCGCGATTTTGACGCCCATGCATTCCTCGCGACCATCGGTCAGGGCAGGAAGATTGTGTCTTTTCCGAAGAAACAGACCATCTTTGCTCAAGGCGATCCCACCATGCACAACCATTCGGCAGGGTCATTGCACCGAAGTCTGTCGCACCATGGGATGGCTGCTGGCCCACGGGTACGGAGAGACACCCAAGACGCAACCGTTCGCCGCGCACCGGCTGCTATCATAGTTCGTGGTGAATTCCGTCATAACCAAATCTGATCTCCAACTGAAGGTTGACCCTTTACTGCTGGAAGTGGCCGACGTGGTCAATACCACGCTCGATCTCGACACGACCCTGCGCCGGGTTGCGGAACTGGTCCGCAAAGTCATCGACTACGAGATTTTTGCCATCCTGCTGTTGAACGAGAAGACCCAGGAACTGCGCTTCCGCTTCCAGATCGGCTACCCGCGGGAATATGCCGACCGAGCCAAGGTTAAAGTGGGCCAGGGAGTGACCGGGCGCGCCGCACAACTCCGCCAGGCCGTGCTGGTCGAGGATGTCACCAAGGAAGACGGCTACATCGAAGCGATTCCCAATGTGCGCTCCGAGTTGGCCATTCCCCTGGTTGTGAAGAACCGCGTGATCGGCGTGATCGACCTGGAGGCGCGCGAACCCGGGTATTTCACCGACGAACACCGGCGCCTGCTGACGCTGATCGGCTCGCGCATGGCCGTGGGGATCGAGAATGCGCAGCTCTACACGCGGACGACCCGGCAGGCGCGCACGCTGCTGCTGCTGAATGAAATCTCGCGCGAGCTGACCTCGATTCTGAATGTCGACGAGCTGCTGAAACGGATCGCCGAGCTGTTGAACCGGATCATCGACTACCAGATGTTCAGCATTCTGCTGCTCGATGAAAGCGGGCAGAAGCTTAGCCACCGGTTTTCGTTGCGCTTCCAGGAAAACATCCATCTGAAGCACGACATCCCCCTGGGCCAGGGCCTGGTGGGCGCGGCGGCCGCGGAGCGAGCGGCCGTACTGGTTCCGGACGTTAGCAAGGATTCGCGCTACGTGGCGGCGAACCCGGAAACCAAGTCGGAACTGGTCGTGCCGCTGATTTACAAGGATAAGGTGATCGGCGTGCTTGACCTGGAGCACACGCGCCGGGGATTCTTCACCGAGGATCACAAGCGCACCATCACGACGCTGGCCGCCCAGGTGGCGATCGCGCTGGAAAATGCGCGCCTGTATGAGCAGATCGCCCGGCAGGAACGGCGACTGGAGCGCGACCTGGCGCTGGCCCGCGAACTGCAATTCCGGCTGCTGCCGCAGACCATGCCCAAGGTGGCGCATCTGGAGGTCGCGGCGCGGTTTTTGCCGGCCCGCGCGATTGGCGGAGATCTCTACGATTTTGTGCACTACTCGTTGTCCCGGCTGGGGATCGTCATCGGCGACGTCAGCGGAAAAGGGGCGCCGGCGGCCATCTATGCGGCGCTGGTCAGCGGCATCCTACGGTCGCATGCGCCGATCGAGCCGGGGCCGGCGGAGATGCTCTCGGCGGTGAATTTTTCTTTGGCCGAGCGCAGGATCGAGGCGCAATACGTGTGCCTGCTATATGCGGTGTGGGACGACCAGAGGCGGACGCTGCAGGTGGCGAACTCGGGACTTCCCCGCCCGCTTTACGTGCATGACGGAAAGATCGAGATCATCGAGGCAACCGGCCTGCCCGCCGGATTGTTCGACGAGGCCGAATACGACGAGTTCACTTTCAAGACAAAGCCGGGCGACATGTTCGTGTTTTTGAGCGACGGCATTCTCGACGCACGCAATCGAGCGGGCGACACGTTCGGACGCCCGGGAGTCGAGAAGATCATCGCGAGTTGCACCGACCAGTCTCCCGACTGCGTGGTGAGTTCGCTGTTCCATGCGGTGGAGGAGCACGCCGCGGGAGAGGCCATCTTCGATGATCAAACTGTGGTCGCCATCAAAGTCAAAGGGAGTGCCTCGAAGCGCAAGTGAGCCGCAACCCCGCGAAACGTGAAGGACGTCCCCCCGCATTTTCCTACCGTGACGTGCGCAAAGGACTACTCCGCCGCGCGGCGGGCAGGGTGCTGTGTTGTGACGAGGTCCCTTTGAGCCGGCTTGCAGAACGCTTCGGCACACCACTCTACGTGTATTCAGCATCCACCATCCGCGAGCGGATGCGCGCATTTCAGAATGCCTTTCGACGGACCCGGCATACCGTTTGCTACTCGATCAAGGCGAATTCGAACCTCGGGATCATCCGGCTGCTCGCCGGGGTGGGTTGCGGATTTGATGTCGTCTCGGGCGGCGAACTGGCACGCGTGCTGGCGGTGGAGCGGCGCGCGGCCCGGAAGGTGGTTTTCTCAGGCGTGGGCAAGACAGGCGACGAGATGCAGGCCGCGGTCAAGGCCGACATCCTGCTGTTTAACGTGGAGAGCGAGTCGGAACTTTGGGCGCTGGCGGAATGCGCGGCGCGCTTGCGCAAGACGGCGCGCATCGCGTTCCGAGTGAATCCGGATGTTCCGGCCAACACCCATCCCTACATTTCGACCGGACTCCATAGGCACAAGTTCGGGGTTCCGATCGGCGAGGCGCGCACCCTGTACGCAAAGGCCTCCTCCATGCGGCACCTGAAGGTGGCTGGCGTGAGCGTGCACATCGGGTCGCAGATCACCGACGTCGAGCCCTTCGCAGCGACCATGGAACGGGTCGCCGGTCTGGTGCGCCAGTTACGCGACGACGGACATGAGATCGGCTACGTCGATGCGGGTGGCGGGTTGGGAATCGCATACGAGAAAGCGGATCTGCCTGAATTCGCGGAGCACGTGGCCGAATATGCGGATGCGCTGCTCCAGCCTTTGCGGGGGCTCAAGGTTCATCTGCTGCTGGAGCCAGGACGGTCGATCGTCGGGCCCGCCGGGGCGCTCATCACTTCTGTGGTTTACCGGAAGACCAACAACAGTAAGAAGTTTCTCATCGTGGACGCCGGGATGAATGATTTGCTGCGGCCTTCGTTGTACAACGCGTTTCACGAGATCATTCCGGTTCGTGTACGCGGCGAGAGCGGTGCAGGGGAGACGGTAGATGTTGTTGGTCCGGTCTGTGAGACCGGCGACTTCTTCGCACGGGATCGCGAGCTGCCGATCGTCGATGAAGGCGCGTTGCTGGCGATTCTCGACGCCGGAGCGTACGGGATGGCGCTGGCGTCGAACTACAACACGCGACCGCGACCGGCGGAGGTGCTGGTGGATGGCAAGTCCGCCAAGGTCATTCGGCGGCGGGAGACCGTAGGGAATCTGCTGCGGGGGGAAGGGTAAAAAGAGCGAAGTTGCAAGGTTGCAAGGTTGCAAGGTTTCACAACCCGGCTTCAATTCGCGCGCGATTCTTCCTCAGTTGTGGCCGGCCACCTTATCGGCATCCCACACTAGCTTTCCGCCCACAAAGGTCTTCAGGACCTTCACGTCTCGAATCTTCGCAGGGTCAATCGTGAAGATGTCGTCGCTCACCATCACCATGTCCGCTAACTTTCCAGGCGTGATCGATCCTTTCTCGTTCTCCTGAAATTCCGCGTACGCTGAACCCATGGTATAGGACTGGACGGCTTCCGCGACGGTCAGCTTCTGCTCCGGAAACCAGCCGTTGGGATTTTTGCCGTCGAGCGTGGCGCGAGTGACGGCGGCGTAAACGGTCAGCATCGGATTTAAAGGCGCGACGTCCCAGTCGGTGCCGAACGCCAGGCGCACACGCTTATCCAGAAACGTGCGAAACGCGTAGGTTCGGCTGGCGCGTTCGTGGCCGATGCGCTCTTCCGCCCAGCGCCCATCGTCGATGGCGTGATAGGGCTGCACGGAGGCAATCACGCCCAGTTGCGCGAAACGGTCGAAGTCTTTCGCGGCCATGTGCTGGGCATGTTCGATGCGGAAACGGCGGTCGGCCGGACCGTGCTCTTTCACGATATCAGCGTAGAAATCCAGGATCATCGAGATGCCCTGGTCGCCGATGGCGTGCGTGCAGAGCTGCAGACCGGCCGCGTCGGCTTTCAGCATGCGGTCGCGCATGGCCGACGGAGGCTGCATCTCGTCGGAGAGGAGGCCGCGGTTGTCCGGCGCATCCGTGAAAGGCTCGAAGAAGTAAGCGGTTCTCGCGCCCAGGGAGCCGTCGGCGTATCCCTTGACCGCGCCGATGCGCAGGAACGGGCCACCAAAAGCTCGGCCGATACCCAGTTTCACCTGGTCGTCGACGTCCGTGATGTAGGGAGCCGCGTAGATTCGGGTGGTCAGTTCGCTCCGCTGAAGCAACTCGGAGTAGACCGCGATGTCGGCATAGTCAGGATTCAGGTCGTGCACGCTGGTCACGCCTAAAGAGGCAGCGTGGGCAAGCGCGCGCTTGGCGGCGTGCAGTCGCTGCTCGTGCGAGAGCACAGGGATTACTTTATGGACGTAATCCATGGCCGCGTCTTTCAGGGCTCCGGTGGGGTTGCCTTGGGAATCGCGGACGATGGTGCCGCCCGGCGGATCTGCAGTTTTCGCAGTGACACCGGCAAGGCGCAGAGCCCGGGAATTGGCGAGCCCCATATGGCCGTCGTATCGCAAGACGAAGACCGGGGTGTCGGGCGTTACCGGGTCAATCACCTCTTTCGTCGGGAACTGAGCTGGGGTCCACTTGGTCTCGTCCCAGTTGCCGCCCAGCACCCAGTCCCGGCTCGAGGTCTTCTTCGCCTGCTCGCGAATGCGGCGGGCAAATTCCTCCGCGCTGGTGGCCTCGTTCAACTGCACGAAGTCGAGTTCGGAGCCCCCGGTGACGAAATGCACATGGGCATCGTTGAAGCCGGGAAGGAGCAGCTTGCCGCCGCCGTCGATCACATGCGTTTGCGGGCCGCGCCAAGCTTCGACCTCCGCGTCCCTCCCGACGGCCACGATGCGATCCCGCAGGATTGCAACCGCTTGCGCTGTGGGATTCGTGTCATCGACCGTCCAGATCCTGGCGTGGGTGATGATGAGGTCAGCGGCAGGCTTGGATTGTGCTTGGGACGAACCGTGAAAGCCTGCGATCAACAGCGCGAGCGGGAGAACGACCTGACGAAAGTTTGGTTTTTTCATGGCGCTTAGAAGTTCGACAGGCGAGGACGCCCGTCGCCCCACGGGCCGCGCCCTACTTTGAAACGTCGGAACCTTGAAACTTTGAAACCTTGTTCATCTCTGGCCCCATTTCAACTTCGTACGCAGCACTTCGAAGAACACTCTACGAATCCGCAACAACTGGACTTTGTACTCCGCTTTACGGCAAACAACCCGGTCTGCGTCCTGAACGGGCATGCCCACTTGGCCGTCAAGGCTGAGATACGCTTGCTCGTCACCGGTCTTGACGACGATTTCAATTTCCACCGAGTCGCGCACCACCAGTGGCCGGTGGGTAAGCGAATGCGGGGAGACGGGAGTAATGACAAACGCATCCACCGAGGGGGTCAGGATGGGACCGCCGGCGGCCATCGAGTAGGCCGTGGAACCGGTAGGCGTCGAAACGATCAGGCCATCGGCCTTGTAGCTCGTGACAAAGGTCTTGTCAATGAAGAGATCGTAGCTGTTCAGGCGCGCCATGGCGCTCTTGTTGACGATGACGTCGTTCAGAGCGGCATAGCTCATGATGTCTTTCCCTTCGCGCAGCAACCGGCATTGCACGAGTGATCGCGATTCGAGGGTAGCGCGCTTCTTGTCGACATCTTCCAGAGCTTCGTACAGTTCTGGCAATGGCACCTCGGTCAGAAACCCCAGCGAGCCCAGGTTCACGCCTAACACGGGAATGCCGGCTTTCGCGACGGCGCGGGACGTCGAAAGCAGTGTGCCATCGCCGCCCAGGACCACGACGAAGTCGAGGGGGCGTATCCCCAGGTCGAGACGCTCGACCACCTCCGGTCCAGTGGCGTAGGCCGCGGACTCGCTGTCGATGACAACCGTGTAGTCGTGCTTGCGAAACCACTCGAGCAGCGGGGGCAAAATCTGGGCGAGTTCCGGCTTATCAGGTTTCGAGATGATGGCGACGGATTTGGTGCGGCTCGAGGGCGCGGTCCCGGCAGGCATGATGAAGGGGAATTGTACAGAATTGTCCGCAGATTGCGCAGATGACGCCGATCAAAAGGCCGCGTAGAGCAGAAATTCGCGGTTGCCCTCCGCCCCTAGAATGGGAGAGTCGATGGACTCAGTTCGCCCGGCGCCGAACTGCACCAGGCATGTTCGTACTCTTTCGACGGCCGCCAGGTGGGCTGCTTCGTTGCGGACGATCCCCCCCTTCCCTACCTCGGCGCGACCGGCCTCGAACTGTGGTTTCACCAGCACGACCAGTTGCCCTTGGCTGGCTTGGCCTCGGATATCGGGAAATGCCGCCCGGACGACGGCTGGCAAGACCAGAGTTGCCGAGATGAACGAGACATCCATTGCGATGAAGTCAACAAACTCACCGATGGCTTCATGCGTCAGGAAGCGGGCGTTGGTTTTCTCGAGCAAGCGGACGCGCGGATCCTGACGCAGGCGGAAATCCATCTGGCCGTATCCGGTATCGATAGCGATCACCCGTTCTGCGCCGCGCTGCAGAAGACAGTCGGTGAATCCACCGGTGGAGGCGCCGATATCGAGACCGAGCAAACCAGCGACATCGATGTGCCAGTGGTCGAGAGCTTTTTCCAATTTGAGGCCGCCCCGGCTCACATATTTCAGATCGTCGCCGAGCAGGCGGAGAGTGGCATCCGGCTCGACAGCGGCGCCCGACTTCTCGATCTTCTGCTCGTTGACCAGCACCTTGCCGCCCAGAATGAGCGCTTGGGCACGCTCGCGAGAGGGAACCAAACCTCGCTCCAGGAGTAATTTGTCGAGCCGCATTTTCATTTTGTAGCGACCACGAATTTCAAATGGAACCCGTGAGGATTTCTAGCCCGAAAGTGCCAGCCCTCGTCTCTGTGCAAGGTGTTGAACCGGTTCTCGCTGAATCACTTACAGGAGTACTTTCCACGTTTTCCACAGAATTTTCCACTGGAGTGTTGAAAACTACAGCAACCACGGTATGGACAGCCCTCACGCCGCGGAGCAGGAGTGGACTCAAAGCCCGTGTTTTGCACCAAGCACGTGGTGCGGGGCGAGCTGGCATGTGACAGCGGAGCCCAACTCCACCAACAAGAAGGGCCGCTCTCTACGAACGGCCCGTGTGAAATGTGATTGAAGAAGCGGCGTCGAAGCGTAGCGGTCAGCCGGCGACTTCTTCCAGCAGCTTCTGGTCGATGTCGAAGTTGGCGTGCACGTTCTGCACATCGTCCTGCTCCTCCAACGCTTCCAGCAAGCGGATCATCTGGCTGGCGGCTGCGCCTTCGAGCTTGATGTAGTTTTGCGGAATCATCGCCACGCTGGACGAGGTCGGTGTGATTCCCGCCTTCTTCACGGCTTCGAGCACCGCCTCGTATGCGGAGGGCTCGGTCAGGATCTCCCAGGTATCGCCATCGTCGCGGAGATCCTCCCCGCCGGCCTCAAGCACAATGGCCATAAGGTCGTCTTCCTTGGCGGCCGTCTTGGGAATCACGATGTCGCCTTTCTTGTGGAACATCCAGGAAACGGCGCCAGCTTCGGCCATGTTGCCGCCGTTTTTGCCAAAGCAATGGCGGATTTCGCTGACGGTACGGTTGCGATTGTCGGTGTTGATCTCGGCGAGGATGGCGACGCCGCCCGGGCCGTAGCCTTCCAGCGTGAACTCCTCGTAGGTAGCGCCGGGCAGTTCGCCGGTGCCGCGCTGGATGGCGCGTTTGATGTTGTCGGCGGGCATGTTCTCGCTCTTGGCGGCAAGGATGGCAGTGCGCAGGCGAGGGTTACTGTCCGGATCGCCGCCACCATTCTTGGCGGCAATGCCGATTTCCTTGATGAGACGGGTGAAGATCTTGCCGCGCTTGGCGTCGAGCGCGCCCTTCTTGTGTTTGATTGTGGCCCATTTTGAATGGCCGGACATAGGGATACCTCGTGTCTAAAGAACTAGGGTTGCGCAGGATTCGCCCGTGGAGGAGATCACAGGATAGCCTCGGGAACTCATGCAGGCGAACCAAGATTATAGCATGGCCCAATGAAGGCTGAGCCTGCGTGGGGTGCTCCCCTAGCCGTCTTGGCGCGTCTCCGGGGCCCGCATTCTGGCTTGGCGCTCCTTGTATGCATAGACAACCGCCAGCAATGGCGCAGAGATCAGCACTCCCCAGAACGGGATGATCACACCCAGGACGATGGGCGTCAGGATGGAGGCCCAGATGGGCACCCGGGCGGTTCGCTTCATGATGTAAGGCTGCAGGAAGAAGCCGTCGACGACCACAATTCCGGCATAGAGCATCAGGACGTAGAATGAATGCTCCAGGCTTCGCCAGTGGATCCAGGAGGCCAGAACCGGTCCGAGCAGGCTGAGAACTGGACCAATATGCGGGACGATCTGGAGAGCGGCCGCCAGCACCGCCCAGAACGGCGCCCACGGCACCTTCAGCAGGTACAGGCCGAGCCACCACAAGAAACCCACAGCTAGGGAGTCCTGCAGTTGGGCAATCGCCCAATTCTTTAGGGCGCCACCAGTTACGCGGGCATGCTCGCCGATGTCCATAGTGGTTGGATGCTTCCGCGGAGAATAAACTCACTGAATCTCGGCTGGCTGTAAACCTTACCGGCTCGGAATTCGTCCATACTCATAGCAGCGAGATCCAAAATCCATGGAGACAGCACTGACCCCCGCGCTGAGCGCCGCGGCACAACATATCACGGCTCAGGAGTTTGATGCGATCGTGCGACGGCACCAGCGCCGGGTCCACCGCTTCTTGCTGATGCTGCTGCGCGATCCCGACGAGGCCGACAACCTTACCCAGGAGTGTTTCCTGCGCGCGTATCAGAACCTGTCCAGCTTCCGGAGCGAGTCAAGTCTCGAAACCTGGCTCCTCAGGATCGCCGCTAACCTGGCCCGCGACCACGCGCGCAATCGCAAGGCCAGCTTCTGGAAGCGGCTGCTCGGTCTGGACGATGGAACCGATGAGGGACGCGCCGAGCACGTCCCCGCACCGGAAGCGTCTCCCGAGCAGGTGATGCTTGCGCGTGAAGAAGTACGGGCGGTCTGGGAGGTTGCGGATCAACTCGCTCAGCAGCAACGCGCGGTGTTTCTGCTGCGTTTTGTCGAGGAAATGGAGCTGCACGAAATTGCCGCAGTTCTCGGGTTGCAGGTGGGCAGCGTGAAGACCCATCTGTTCCGCGCCCTGCAGACCGTGCGCGGCAGGTTGAGGGACCTACGATGAATGCCAATGAACACTCGCACGATCCGCTGGTGGAGCGGGCGCTGCTCGGATTCGACCTGGCGGCTGAGCATCACCTGGCAAATTGCGCGCCCTGCCAGGCGGAGCGCGAGCGCGTGCAGGAAGCTTTGCGGTTTTTTGGCGCAGCCAATCGGGAGCACGCAAACCGTTCTGAAAGTTTCTGGGAACAGCAAGCCGCACGCATCCGCGCGGCGCGAACCGAGCGCTCACGAAGGTCGCAGCTTGCGATGACGCTGACACCGGGTCTGGCGGTGCTATTGCTGCTGGCGTTCGCTCTGTTGCATCGTGGCTCGGTGTCCCCTCCAACGCAGCCTGCGGCACAGATCGACTACGACCACGAACTGCTGGTCGAAGTAGAGCGCGCGGTGCAGAGCGATACCCCGCTGTCTCTGGAGCCGGCGACGTTGATGGTGGAGGAGAGCAACACTGGTCTGCCAATGAATTCGACCGATTCCGTTAAGGAGCCTCGTTCACATGAAAACTAGATGGATGATGGGTTGGGCCGCGCTTGCGCTGGCCGGCGTCCTAGAGGCGCAGAATCCGCCCGCTTTGCCCGGCGGTCCTCCCGCCGGCAAGGGCACCCGCGGGATGATGATCCGGCGGGAAATGGGCAAGTGGTGGCAGAACCCAGAGATTGTTTCGAAGCTGCAGCTGAGCGATGGCCAAGTTTCGCAATTGAACCAGGTCTTTTACGACCACAAGGTGAAGCTTATCGACGACGGCGCCGAGATGGAGAAACAGGACCTGAAATTGCAAACCCTGCTTGATGCCGACCAGCCCGACGAAGGCCAAGTGAGTTCGCAGGTGGATCAAGTGCTGACCGCGCGCGGCAAACTGGAGCGGGAGTTCACCATGATGAATCTGAACCTCCGCAAGGTACTTTCGCTCGAGCAGTGGCGCCAGTTGAAAGCTGTGCGCGGCGATGCCGGTCCGGGCGATCGCTTCTTTTATTTCCAGAAGAAGATTGGCCCCGGCGGTCCCGGGCCGGGAGCGGATGTCATGCCGCTTCCGCCTCCTCCACCCGGCGAATTGGAGTAGTCTGTACCGCCCCAATCCATGCCGCCCGGCTTCCAACACCGAGCCGGGCGGTTCGCTTTTGGGCCATGGTAGACTCGAAATATCCCATCGCAGCGAGGCGATCTGCCATGAAATTTGGCGTCCTCATTTTTCCCGGATCGAATTGCGATCACGATGCGTACTGGACCATCCAGCAGGTCGCGAAGCAGCCGGTCACGTTCCTCTGGCATGAGTCCCATGATCTGGAAAATTGTGACGCGATCATCGTGCCGGGCGGCTTCGCCTACGGCGACTACCTGCGGACGGGAGCCATCGCCAAGTTTTCGCCGGTCATGGAATCGGTGCGCATGTTCGCCGATGGCGGCGGAATCGTGCTGGGAATTTGCAACGGATTCCAGATTCTCTGCGAATCGGGACTTCTACCCGGAGCTTTGATGCGCAACGTCGGACTGAAATATGTCTGCAAGCCGGTTCACGTTCGGGTGGAAAACAGCGACACTCTCTTCACGAATGTCTGCCGGCAGGGCGAGGTTCTGACGATTCCGATCGGGCACATGGATGGCAATTACTTCTGCGACGAAGGCACGCTTGCCGAGCTGCAGCAAAACAATCGCGTCGTGTTTCGATATTCCACGCTCAGCGGAGACGTCACGCCGGAAGCAAACCCGAATGGGTCGCTCGACAACATCGCGGGGATCTGTAGTCCAGGACGCAATGTTTTAGGCATGATGCCCCACCCCGAGCGCGCCGCCGAACCGGAACTGGGATGTACGGACGGTTTCAAGGTATTCCAGTCGCTGGTGGGTGCCATGGCGGCAAAATAGTCGGCCGCATCAACCTGATCGCACCTTCATCCATCCCTACGAAAATTCCGCTTGGTAGTTAGAATCTCCTCTGCTAGTCTCCCCCCTGCTTCCCCTTTCGATTTGAAACAAGGCCTCACCGGAAGGGAGAAGTTTGCGCCATGAGTCTGCACGATGCTCTAGTTGTCTTTCCCAAAATCTCACTCAAGACCAAAACGTTCTGAGCCTGCGGGAGCGCGAGCTTCTGGCCAGCATCCTGCGCCATGCCCAGGATTGCCCGGCGGTCGGCATACCCGCGCGGTCGGAGCGGTCGGCGTGCTGGGTTGGTGAGAAAGCCGGCGACGGCGTATTCTTTGCCGTATCGAACGTGAAAGCCTACTTCTCCCTCGAGCATGCCGGAACCAGTTTCGGTCGCGAAGTGGTGGCCGGCATCACCACGTTTGTCACGATGTCGTACATCATTGTGGTAAATCCCGCTATTTTGAAGGCTGCCGGGATTCCCGCCGGGCCGTCGATGGTTGCGACCATCCTCACGGCTGTCTTCGGCACGCTGCTGATGGGTCTTTACGCCAATCGTCCCTTTGCCATCGCGCCCTACATGGGCGAAAACGCATTCATTGCCTACACCGTCGTGCAGGTGCTCGGCTATGGCTGGCAGACGGCACTGGCGGCGGTCTTTCTCGGTGGGACGCTTTTTCTGGTGCTCACGGTGTTGGGTCTGAGGCAGTGGCTGGTCGAAGCCATTCCGTCCGGTCTGCGGTACAGCTTCGCGGTCGGTATTGGACTATTTTTGACTTTCATCGGCCTCAACGAAACCGGGATCGTGATGCTCGGCAGCGCGGGCGCACCGGTGCGTACAGGACATCTGACCACCGCCCCCGTCCTGGCAGCAGTGTTCGGATTCTTGCTGATGGCGGCCTTGATGATCCGGCGCTTCCCTGCCGCGATTCTGCTCGGGATTCTCGTAACCACATTCCTCGCATTTGCGTTGCGGGTGGCTCCCCCACCCAACCAATGGATCAGTCGGCCGCCCAGCGTGGCGCCGATCTTTCTGCAAATGGACTTCAAGGGCGCGCTAACCTGGGGATTCTTTCCCGTCGTGCTGACCATCTTCGTAATGGCGTTCGTCGACACCATGGGCACGTTGATCGGTGTGTCGGCGCGAGCGGGATTTCTCGACGAGCGCGGGAACCTTCCACAGATTGAGCGTCCCATGCTGGCCGATGCTCTGGCCACGATGTTTGCCGCCTCGGTCGGGACCACAACTTCGGGCGCGTACATCGAGTCGGCAACGGGAGTGGAAGCGGGCGGCAGGACAGGGCTGACTTCGGTCGTAACGGCGCTATGTTTTGTCGGGACACTTTTCTTCTCGCCTTTCGTGGCGGCAATTCCTGCCCAAGCTTATGGCCCGGCCTTAATCGTAGTCGGCTTGCTCATGCTGGCGCCTATCACGAAGATCCAGTTCGACGACCTCACCGAACTGATTCCCGCTTTTGCCGTGGTTGCTCTGATGAGCTTCACGTACAACATTGGCGTGGGGATCACGGCGGGGTTTGTGCTGTATCCCTTCTGCAAGGTGGTGTCAGGACGCATGGCGGAGGTGAAGCCCGGCGTGTGGGTGCTGGCGGGAGTGTCGTTGCTGTTCTTTATCTTCTATCCCTACACATAAGGGAAGAGAATAAGGGGATTCGTGAAAGGCAAGCTGTTAAAGCCGTTTGAAAAATATGGTCCGTTTTGGAATCGTAGGTTTTGGATTGCACGCGGTGCGGAGATTGATGCCGGGCTTTGCCCTGGCGCGCAGCTGCCGTGTCACGGCGCTTTCGCGTAGGGATATGGCAAAGGCGCGCGAGTCGGCGGCGCAGTACGGCATCCCGTTGGCATTCGATTCGGCGGCCGAGTTGTGCCGATCCCAGGACGTGGACGCGGTGCTGGTGACGACACCCAACTCACTCCATCTGGCCGACGTTTTGACCGCGATTGAGCACGGCAAGCCGGTGCTTTGCGAAAAGCCAATGGCCACGAATGCGGCGGAATGCAGGCAGATGGTCGAAGCCGCGCGCAAAGCAGGCGTACCGCTGGGCGTCGCGCAGGTGTTTCGCTTCGAGGACAGCACAGCGCGCCTGCGAGAGCGCATCGCAGCCGGGCACATCGGACGTCCGATCTTTGCCCGCTCGGAATTCTCCTACCTCGGCGGGGCCCATTTGCGAGCGTGGTTGACCGATCCGGTGTTATCCGGGGGCGGTCCCATCGCCGATGTTGGTGTGCACTGCGTGGATGCGCTCCGCTACGTCCTCCAGGATGAAATTCTGCGGGTTACGGCGCGCGGCTTGTGGGACGCGGCGTCGGGTGGGGTGGAAGCAGCGGCCGTCCTGTCGTTGGAGTTTGTGCGGGGGACATTGGGAGCCGTGTTGGTCTCCATGAGATCGGATTACCGCACGCCGATTGAGTTTACCGGCGAAGCGGGTGTGCTCGGAGCCGATGACGGCTTGAACGTCGACCGCCCCATTCACCTGCAACTGCGGCGCAACGGAAACGTCGTCGAGAACGAGGTGGTTTCGAACCAGTTCGCGTACGCACGCCAAGTCGACCTGTTTTCGGCAGCCGTACGCGGGGAAGCAAAGTTCCCCGCTCCCGGAGAGGAGGGTTGG
>DASQPN010000091.1:0-8010 GCA_035643915.1 Terriglobales bacterium
GCGGGCGGCATCGGCGATCGCGTTTGAGATGGCGCCCGTGCCGCCGCGGGCGAATCCCCAGGCGCGGAAAGCTCCGTCGATTTCACCCATGTAGTGATGCAGCAACACGTAGGCAGTTCCGGGCGAGCGCACGCCCAGGAAAGTCCCGATGATGCCAGAGGCCGACATGGTGGCCTTGAGCACGTCGGTCTCGAACCATTGATCGAGGAAGTCGATCGCGCTCATGGTCATCAGCTGGACCTGGTTGTACTTGTCCCCGCTGGAGAGGTCCTGGAATCGGCGTCCGATGAAGAGCAGTTTCATCAGTTCTTTCGGATTCAGGGTGGCGGGATCGGGCGGGACCATGCTTAGGATCGGCTTCACGAAGCGGCACATGGCTTGCATGGCTTTGCCGAATTCGTCGTAGGCCTCGGCGTCGATCTTCGAGTGGCGGGCGATCTCGCGGTGCGTCTTGCCGTGATCGTTCACCCGCCAGAGATAATCGCCACTCGGCATCGGGGTGAAGGTGCCGTCCAGCGGCAGGATTTCCAGGCCATGACGAGGTAAATCGAGATCGCGGATGATTTCGGGGCGCAACAGCGACACCACGTAGGAACACACCGAGAACTTGAAGCCGGGGAAGACTTCTTCAGTGACGGCAGCCCCGCCGAGCACGTGGCGGCGCTCGAGCACCAGAACTTTCTTCCCAGCCTTGGCCAGGTAGGCAGCGTTGACGAGGCCATTGTGGCCTCCGCCGATCACGATCACGTCATAGCTGGTTTTGGATCCGTTCGAAGCTGCCATATTCCGCCTTCGGCATCAGAGCTTGCGGATCAATCCGGAATCGCAGGGATTGTAGCAAGAGCGGATGCGGTCGTTGTGCTGGGGAACACAGGGTGGGATCACTCCCGCCCAATCGCGATGCGAAAGTGCCGGGTCGCGGCGGGCTCAGAGCCCGCTCGGGAGGACGGTCCAGCTCCGGATAACACTCCAGGGCGATGCCATGGTGGTTGATTCTCGAATCAAAATGACTCGCCATTCTATCGGGAAGCGGGCTTTTTGTCTCTATAGTTGCGATGTGCTCGTGACTGCGAGTCACGACCGTTTCGATTGCTCGGCGAGTGGATGGATGAATATAATCCAGCGTCGGATCTCTTCGTCAGCGCGCATTTTCGGGTCTCCCGGCGTTAGAGTTTTAACCGCCAAGGACAGCCTTCGACTGCGCTCAGGGCGAGCTTCAGCACACGAGGGAAATAACGAGAATTCATCGAGGATCATCTTGCCTATTGGAACTGCGTTTCACGAACGGACTTTTCCTCTCTGCCAGAGCCTGAACTACCGCGAATGGTCGGGGTACTACACGGTGAGCGTGTACGAAGTGCATCACGAGCACGAGTACAACGCGATCCGCAATGCGTGTGCCGCGATCGATATTTCGCCCCTCTATAAATACCTGGTCACCGGCAAGGACGCGACCAAGCTGGTGAACCGCATCATTACGCGCGACATCAACAAAGTCGCCGTGGGCCAGGTGATCTACTGCTGCTGGTGCGATGAGGACGGCAAGGTGATCGACGACGGCACGGTCTCGCGGCTGGACGAGAATGTGTACCGGTGGACAGCTGCCGATCCGAGTCTGCGCTGGTTCCGCCAGAACGGTTTGAATATGGATGTCCAGGTCGAGGATATCTCGGAACAGGTGGCCGCACTCGCACTGCAGGGGCCGACGTCAGGCAAGCTGCTCGAGACCGTGGCGGATGCGGATATCTCGAACCTGAAGTATTTCCGCGTTACCGGCGGCCAGATCAACGGCGTCAAGGTGGACATCTCGCGCACCGGATACACCGGGGACCTGGGCTACGAAATCTGGGCGCCGTGGAAAGATGCTGTAAAGGTTTGGGATGCGCTGATGGACAAGGGCAAACAGTTCGATATCCATGCCGCCGGCATGCTGGCGCTCGATGTCGCTCGCGTGGAAGCGGGGCTGTTGCTGATCGAAGTGGATTACACCAGCGCCAAGAAGGCGTTGATCCCTTCGCAGAAGTTCTCGCCCTACGAACTCGGTTTTGGGAAGATGGTGCACCTCAACAAGGAAACCTTCATCGGCAAGCGGGTGCTCGAGAACGATCAGAACCATGGCGTGCCACGCCAGTTGGTTGGGCTGGAAGTGGACTGGGTGGAAGTAGAAGAGCAGCACGACAAGTTTGGTCTGACCCCGGCGGCCCCCACTCAGGCTTCGCGCGTTCCCGTCCCGATCTACGTCGGCGACAAGCATGTGGGGAAAGCAACCACCACCACATTCTCTCCCCTGTTGAAGAAGCTGATCGCACTCGCGAGCGTGGATACAGCGCATTCGAAGGCCGGCACCAAACTGCAGATGGAGTTGACCATCGAGGCTCGTCGTCTCAAGACGACGGCTACGGTGGTGAAGTTGCCATTTTTCAATCCGCCGCGGAAAACCTCGGTGCCGGTGTAGGGAACAAGACCCAAGGTGAAGGTGCGAAGACACGGAGAAGCTAATTCTCCGTGTTTTTTTCTACTGCGCAGAAAAAAGGGCACACCTTGTGTGTGCCCTTCCCCAAGCGCTGGTTGGCGGCCCAAGCGGATGTGAGGTTCTAGCGCAAGGACGCGGCCAGAATCACGTCATGCGGAGTGAAGTCCATGGCGACTTCAGACTCGGCGGCGGTCTTCGGAAACTGACGTCCTCTCACGCTGCCCTCCGTCCAGACCTGGGACAGGAAGTAACGAGTCCCATAACAACGGAACACCAGCTTGGTACGCTCGGAAGGCCGGTTTGACTGCGCGTAGTTCGCATTCACGAGCTTGATTGTCTTGCTGTCGACGCCGCGAATCAATAGCGTCTCCCCCGGGGCGCTGAGGGTCGAGATCGTGTATGCGCCGGCGGGCATTGTCGTGCGGTTCACAACGAAGTTGAACGGTACATTAGCCTTAATTTCGTGACTCTGTGCGAATGCCGATCCAGTTGCCAACAGCAGGCTCAGCACGCTGACGAGAGTAAGAGCTTGGTTTTTCATAATCCCTCCTTGTGTGTCGAGAACGGTGGAAGCCAAACAGGATCGGCCCAACCTCGGGACCCCAGTGCTTCATGTCTTTTGTCTCGTCCGTCCCCTCACCCTGCAACGGTGTTGATCACCGTAGTCGTCTTTGCTAAGGCAAACCGTCTGCCAAACCGAGATCGCGGTCGCCGCGATGGCTGCGGTCCATCCAAGTCGTTGATTCGGCGACGAGTTGGTTTTACCGGCACATTTATGAGCCGAGTTTGCAACGACTGAGCCCGCCATTTCACTAACCCATAGGTTAATGGCATCCGCCCTCCGGTTAGTGCTGGCCCCGTGGCTCCGGAAAACGCACGTGCATCGGGAGCCCGACTGTGCTAAAGAATCGCGACAGAGGCGGCGCTTATGATTCCCCCTGCGGGAGGCCATCCCAAACTCGTGGGTGTTTCCGGACCGCTGAAGGACAGGACTCTTTCGGTCTCTTCGGCGGAGTCGTCGATCGGACGCGAGCCCACCAACGACCTCTGGACTACGGATCCTGCCTTGTCTCGGCAGCATTGCCTAATACGCTCGGCCGATGGAAGGTTCACGATTCGTGATTTGGGCAGCCGCAACGGTACCCTCGTAAACGGGGGGCGAATCGACGAGCGCGAACTGTGCCATCGGGATCAGGTCGCGGTCGGTGACTCGGTCCTGGTTTTCCTCCTGGAAGGAGAGGTCGTCCATCCCGAGGCAAGTGCGGTGGAGCTGACTGAAACTGCGGAACTGGAGATCGCGCCGATGTTACTCCGTCAAGAAGATGCGCTCTACCTGCAACCGGATCGAATTCTCTCGGCCCTGCCGGAAACCGACCGGCTGGCTCGTGACCTGAACACCTTGCTGAGGATTGCGAACGGGATTGGATCGATTCGAGACCGGGAAACGCTCGAATGGCAGCTCCTGGGTATGGTCTTCGATGTCGTCCCCGCCGACCGCGCTGCAATCTTGCATTTCAGCGATGGCATCGAGAGCCTCGACTCGGCGATTGCCTGGGATCGCGTGCACGGGCCGGGGAACCCGGTGCGCGTGAGCCGCAACGTCGTCGAGCGCGTGCTGCGCGAGCAAGCCGGGTTGCTGGTGCGCGATGTGGAGATGGACAAATCGTTTTCGGTGGTTCAGACGCTGACCCATCTGCACATTCGTTCCTTGCTATGCGTTCCATTGATTCGATTGGGGAAGCCGATGGGGGTCATTTATCTGGATAGTCAACATCCAGGCCAACTCTTCGACGAGGACCATCTCCAGGTCATGACCGGAGTTGCGAATCTCGCCAGTCTTGCGCTGGAGAACGTGCGGCATTGGGAAGGCCTGCAGGAAGAAAACCGCTGCCTTCGTTCCGAGATCGAGCTTGAACACGGCATGGTGGGCTCGAGCCCTCGGATCCGAGAGATCCTGGAGATCATTCAACGGGTCGCGCCGACCACGTCGACGGTGCTGATCCAGGGCGAGAGCGGGACCGGGAAGGAACTGGTGGCGCGCGCGATCCATTGCAACAGTCCGCGCGCGGAGCGCCCGTTTGTCGCCATCAACTGCGCAGCCTTGACCGAGTCTCTGCTCGAAAGTGAGTTATTCGGTCACGAAAGAGGAGCTTTTACAGGAGCGTTCGCGCAGAAAAAGGGAAAAATTGAGGTTGCCGAAGGCGGCACGTTATTTCTGGACGAGATCAGCGAGCTGGCCGTCGGTCTGCAGGCCAAGCTGCTGCGCGTTCTGCAGGAGCGTGAGTTCGAGCGCGTGGGCGGGACTCGTCCGATCAAGGTAGATGTTCGCGTGGTGGCAGCTACCAACAAAAGTCTGCCGGAGACCGTGCAGGCCGGCAATTTCCGGGGTGACCTCTTCTATCGCCTGAACGTGGTCACGATCACAACGCCTCCCTTGCGCGAACGCCGAGAAGACATTCCTGCGCTGGCGGAGAGCTTCATCGGGAAGGCCAGCAAGAAGTGCAACGTGCGGAAGAAGCGGCTGTCGCAGGAGGCGCAGTCCTTGTTGACGCAGTACGACTGGCCCGGCAATGTGCGCGAGTTGGAAAACGCGATCGAACGAGCCGTGGTTCTGGGTGCGGCCGAGGAGATCTTGCCGGAGGACTTGCCGGATGCCCTTCTGGAAACTGCGTCCCCAGCTTCAAGTCTGGAGGCGAAGTATCTCGGTGCGGTCAAAGAGAACAAGAAACAACTCGTGTTGCAAGCCCTGGAGCAGGCCAATGGATACTACATTGACGCCGCGAAAATTCTGGGGCTGCATCCGAATTCGTTGCTCCGGCTGGTTCGGAATCTGGGGTTGAAGTCTGTCGTCAAGCAGGGCAACGTGCCGCCGGCGGCGAACTGAGGCGCGCGGTCAACTCTCCTTCTGGATGCGTTTCCTGAGATCTCGAAACCGGCGTCGAAGCCTGGGGCCGTAGAAAATAGCCACGCCGATGAGCACCAGTAATCCCGATAATCCGACGATCTTGAGCACGGCGAGCGGCTTGTTGGGTTCGTCGGGCTGAGGCAACAGGGAAATGCCAATCGTCAAGGTGGTTGTGATGAGGCCGACGATCGCAACCAGCTTGGCGACCGGTTTTCCTCCCGGTACCCGAATGACTCCTGGCCCGGCTGGTTCGGATTGCAGCTTGAACATCGCGCCGAACAGGTACAAGTACGGGATGAAATAGGTGATCACACCCATGCTGACCAGCACGTCATAGGCGCCCTTGATGCTGGTGCCTGCCTGACCGAGAAAGATGAACAGCACACCGAAAACGAACTGCGTGAGCAGCCCGACCCAGGGTGTTTTCCAGCGCGGATGCAATGCGCCAAACACGGGTGGGAGAAAGCGGTCGATGCCGGCGACAAAAGGCAGCCGGGCGACCGCCGCCAGGTAGGCACCGGCCGCACCAACACTGCTCAGGGCAATCAGAAACGCCGTAAATGGTATGGCACTCTCGAGCCCAACCCGGTGAGCAGTGCTCGAGATCGCCTGCATGAGTCCCTGGAGGTTGCCGACTTCGGAGGACGGCAGCGCAACCAGCACGCCGACGGTTCCCAAAATGTAGCAAAGGGTGACCGTCACTCCACCCAGGAAAAGGGCCCAGGGAATGGCGCGGCGGGCGTTCTTGATTTCGTCTCCCATGAGCGAGGCGGTTTCGCAGCCTGCAAACGCATAGATCAGGACCGACCAAAAAATAACGTCGTTGAGATGGGTGCGAGGCATCATGGAGTGAAAGGTGAACGGGGTGGCCGATCCGTAGCGGTGCCACGCCACTGCGCCCATCCCGATGATGATTCCAGCCGGGATCCACATGGCTAGCGCGCCGAGGTTGTGCAGCCAGGTGCCGATGTCCAGGCCAAGAATATTCAGCAGAGTTGCCACCGTGAGCGCCAAGAGCGAAAAGACGACGTAGAAGGTTGTGTTGTTCGAGAGATGAGCCCACGAACTGGGGCGCATGTAGAGCGCGTTGCTGGCAGCGAAATAGAGCACGGCGGGAAAATAGGGAAGGTTGCAGGTCCAGTATGTCCAGGCTGTCATGAAGCCGGCAAAGTCGCCGAACGCGCGCTTGCTCCACACGTAGATGCCGCCTTCGTTGGGGTAACGGGACGAGAGTTCGAGAACCGATAGGGCGAGCGGCGTGTAGAAGGCCAGCCACGCGCCGATCCAGATGACGATCGAACTCGGGCCGGCGGCAGCGGCCGTGGCGATCCAGCGCAGGCTGATTCCGGTGACGACGTAGAACAGGATCAGGTCGCGAAAGCCCATCGCCTTTTTGGGGCGATTGGGATCTTCAGCCTCGGCGATGGAGATGCCGGGGCCCGGCAAGCTGAGGCTTTCGGGCGGGTCGCCCGGGTTGGCGTCGTCGGCCAAAGGATGTGTCCCGAGGTCAGCCTGAGCCGCAATGCTCCGGCGGAGGCTGAGAACAGATAACATCGGGGAGTCATCGAGGGCAAGGATGAAACTACTGGGGCGTTCTAGCGGGAGGGGCTTCAGCGCGGGCAAGAAGCATCGCCGACGGCACGAGTAGACCAGTCGAGTCTAGCCTCAAGCCTAGGTGCTGTTTGGGTGTAGGGCGGTGAGACCGCTGAAACGGCTGAAATCTGTCAGGTTCCATGTGAGTATATGGCTCACCCGTGCACGTACCTGGCCGCCGCTAGGCGTGCGTCGTGTGCCTGAATTTCCGAGACGCCGTGCTGCACAACGATTCTTCGCCACTCCCGATAGAGGGCTTCACTGTCTGGCAAGAGAGTCATGCCAGCCTCGATCACGCGGACATAGATGGACTTCACGGTCTTGCCACGCACTTGTTCTGTGCAACGGATCACACCCTCCCGGGTCGCCTGGTTCGCGCGTGCCTGCGGTGAATGTCTTTTGGTCGGCATCGTTCTTCACTCCTTTTAGTGGAGTGGCACTGGCTTCCGCGCTGTTTATGGATGATGACTTCTACAAGCCGGTTCAGTCTAGCGGTGAGCCGGACAGCAAGGTGACCAGCCCAGTACACTGCACTGACATGACCTCAAAGTCAGGCTCCCGTCGCTTGAGATAGACCAATCCCTCGTAGATGCTGTCGGCGGCAAGTCTCTCGATCTTTTCTTGCTCCAAGCTGCAGGGGTAATTGCGTCCCCGGAACTCGTACAAACGGGCTTCGCACGCCCCAAAGCGCCCCGGACGGAAGGCGGCTGGCCTCTTCTTGTTGCTCATGACGCCCTCCCGAACCGACGCTTCGGTCGGGATTTGGGCATAGAGTCACTGTGCTGCAGGGTCCGACTCGTCGATTTGACCCCGCGCCGCGACTGAACAACCCGGGGACTAGGAGCAACCGCGGGCTTATCATCTCCTTCCTCCCGCGCCGAAACGGGTGGTTGGTAGCCTCGCTGGAGTACACCGATCATGGAAGGCAAGCCTTGCTTGCGCCGTTGTTCCTCTCGTTCTTGCACTTCAAAGTAAACATCGTCGAGATCGCGGAGGCTGTCGTCGTAAGCCTTTTTCTGCTTGCCCAGCTTAGCCATTT
>DASQPN010000092.1:0-25873 GCA_035643915.1 Terriglobales bacterium
GTTCCGATCGCGGGCGCCATCGGCAATTGATGGACATCCGTCTCGAGATACTCCTCCTGCTGCCACCTATTCCGATCGAGCCGCTGCCGGAAATACCCCTGCCCGTAAAACAGTCCAATCCCAACCAGCGGAATATCCAAATCCGACGCACTCTTGATGTGATCCCCCGCCAGCACCCCGAGTCCACCGGAGTAGACCGGAAGCGACTCGTGCAACCCAAATTCCGCCGAGAAGTAAGCCACCGGCCGAGGCCGCAGCACGCCGGCATGCCGTGCTCCCCAAGTGCGCGGAGCCTCCAGATACTCCCGCATCCGCCGATATGCGTAGTTGATCCGGCTGTGCAACACCAGTTCCGCCGCGCGCCGCTCGAGTTTGGCCAGGGGAAGCTCCGCCAGTAACGACACTGGGTTCTGGTTCAGCTGCCGCCAGCGGACCGGGTCAAGATCGAGAAACAAGCTGGTCGAATCGTGGTCCCAACTCGACCACAAGTTTCGCGCCAGTGCCCACAGCCGCTCTTGAACCGGAGCGATGAAGCGGTCCAGCGTCCGCGCCTCGCTGACCACTGGTGCGACCTGGGCGGCCGCCTCCGTCAGCATCTGAATTTCGCTTTCGTGGAAAACCCGCGGCTCAACGGTCTGGACGACCAGGACTCCCTGCAGAACGCCGCGATCGATGAGGGGAACACCCAGAAACGACTGATATGCGTCTTCGCCGGCTTCGCTGAAATACTTGAAGCGCGGGTGCTTCTTCACCTGCTCCACGGCGACGGGTCGCACCTGCTCCGCCACCAGCCCGGCCAGTCCCTCGTGGATTCCCATCCGAAGGACGCCCACACATTGCGGCCGAAGCCCGACGGTCGCCGCGAGCACCAGGTTCGCCCGATCCGGTTCGAGTAGATACGCCGAACAGACGTCGGTTTGACATCGCCGCGCAATCAACGCGACCACGTTCATCAGCGTCTCTGCCGGCTTGCCGCCCTCGTGCGCCAGATTGCTGATCTCGTCGAGCGTCAGGACGTAAGTGTCATCCGGACCCGGCTCCGCCCGGCTCGTGTCCTGAAACTCTTCGTCGTCCTGATCCAACCTTAGTCCCGAAAGCGCCATGAACCATCCCGAAGCTGCGCCGAACGTACCGCGCTCGACCCTGTCCCGGATAAACTCTAGGTATCGGTTCTCGCGAAGTCCAATCGAAAGAATCTATCGCGATCATTGAAATCCATCCGCCCATCGCGCTTCACTTCAGGCGCGCTCGCTTTAGCCGCCTAGGGAGCAACCCGCGATCCCTATCAGGGCCTAGTGGAGTGCGTCGTAAGTAACAATCTTTATGGTTCTGCTCACGTCTAATGTTCAGGAGACGTGAGCGAATGCGAATTGCCCCAGCCATTGAACTGAGTCCCGATCAACGAGCAGCTCTGGAGCAGTGGGCCCGTGGCCGATCCCTTCCTGCGCGCGTCGTCGAACGCGCCCGCATGGTGTTGCGAGCCGCCTCGGGCGAGCAAGACAAAGCGATTGCTCAGGATATGGGGGTGACTCCCAAAAAGTTTCTCGGCGCAAGCGCTATCTGACTCTGGGCCTGGCCGGCTCGAGAAAGATGCGCCCCGCACCGGGCGGAAGCCCAAGATTGGCGCCCGCCTGATCCATGGCTTGGTTCTGCGTCTTGTCCCACGGTTCTAGCGGGTGTTCGGCGCTGTCTGGACCCAAGGTTGGGCTCCGTTGTCCAGCGATCTAAGCCTCTAACGCCAGCCTGCGGCCATCCGGCCGTATGCTCGCCGAGCTACCAGGTGACCGTAGTGTGGCACGACGCGCAAGTCGTGGGGAACCCCGCTGCGACATGATTCGGATTGGTCGTGCCGGTGTATCCGCCTTGTGGCAGGCGTAGCACGCCGTCGGAGTCCCGGCAAAGATGTTGTGGATGTGGCACTGGGTACAAGTCAGCGTGGCGTGCGCCCCGGTCAAGGGAAACGGAGTCTGGCTGTGGTCGAAAGTGGCGCCTTCATTCAGCATGAGGATAACGTTGCTGCCAGCGGCATCCAGCATGACCGGATCCATTCGGCGATCCTGGTTCAGGTCAGCCGCCGTCAAGGAGGACGGCGTGGTTCCGACGCCGAAAGAGATTCCGCGATGAAAGCTGCCGTCTCCACTTCCCAGCAGGACGCCGAAGGCGTTCCGCTTCGGAGCCAAAATCCCGATATCTAGCTTTCCATCGCCGTTGAGGTCCGCCAGCACAAAGCGCCGGGAGTCGGCCCCGGCCGGGTAGGTCGAGGGCGTTCCCAAGCTGCCATCTCCGTTGCCTAGCAGTACGCTGAGGGCCCCGTTGCAGTTGGCGACGACCAGGTCGAGTTTGCCGTCGGCATTGAGGTCGCCTAATTCCGCCCACTGCGGCGCCGTTCCCGCCGGGTACGCAACCGCCGGCCGGAACCTTCCGTCGGGGTTTCCGAGGAGAACATAGGCATTGCCATCTTCGTTGGTGATTACTTCCGCCTGGAAGATCAAGTTCCTGAGACTCATCTGCTGCGGCTCATCGAAAAACACATCAGTTTTGCGTTTGTGCGCAGACCCGGGAGGGGCGAAAGGAGAGACCTACGCTGAATTCGTACAACTCAAGATCGCTATGCGACGATCTTCCGCCACCACGACTTCTTCGCCGGAGCCACCGGTTTCTTCTCGATAGGTGCCGCGGAGACCGATGAGTACGCAGCGCGCGCGCCCGCGCGTGCCGCCGTTGACATCTGCGCCCCTTTCCTCGGGGTGAAGCGCGCGATCAGCAGTTTGCCTGGCGTTGGCGAGGGCAGCACGATGACGGAAGGACTCTCGGCGTGCAGGGCTGCATCCACCGGGTTGTTATTCTGGATTTCTGCCGCCCCTCGCCGCAACCGGCTGACTACGGCTTCGGCGGTATCGTCATCGAACGCGATCCAGCGCACCATGGGAGAACTCCCGCGATGAGCCACGCGAGGCGCTGCGGCCCACGAGTCCGCCATTATACCGCGAGACCCGCCGGCCCAGGAGTAGTTTCGCCAGTTGACCGCGTCAAAGGCGTTTGATTAGTCTGGTTCGCCTGCGCAAGCCAACACGCATCGGAGGCATTCATGCCGGGTCATCCGCCCGTAATTTTCGTTCCACGCATGAACCTACGGGCCCGCGCGACCCATCTCTCAAACCAACATTTGTCGTGCGTCGATATCTCAGTGTGGCAGACGGGATGCTCCTAACGTTGACGATTCTTCTACGAATTTGTCGGGGCTTGGGCTACCGCTGGACGCGAACGTCCGCCAAGCTATTGTGCACATTAGACTTAATACGAGATCGCTGCAATCGGTGTCCGGCTGGACACAAGGAGACCTGCCTATGAAATTCCGTATAATTCTGGGCTTTATGGTTTTTGCGGCCGCCGCGCTTTCCGCGCAGACCTTTCGCGGAACGATTCTAGGGACGGTCACGGATCCTACGGGAGCCGTCGTATCGGGCGCGAAGGTCACAGTCCGCAATACCAACACAGGCTTGGAACGCACCGGCCAAACCAGTGCGGATGGAAGTTACAGCATCCCGGAATTGCCCATCGGAACTTACAGCGTAACCGTCAGCCAGACCGGCTTCCAGACCTCGGTCGCGACCGATGTGACCGTGGACGTGGCCACCGAGCGACGCGTGGACTTTGCAATGAGGACCGGTGAAGTGTCGACCAGGGTAGAAGTCTCCGGCGAATTCCTGCCCCAGGTGGAAACGACGTCAGCGGAACTGGGTGGCACGTTGACCGCCGAGACGATTACGAACCTCCCCGTCAATGGACGTGACTACACCAAGTTGATCTATCTCAACCCTGGGGTTGCCGGTTCGCCTGACCAGATCTCGGACTCTCCCGGGTCGTATGGGACCTTTTCCATGAACGGCTCGAGAGGCCGTTCCAACAACTTCCTCCTCGATGGCACCGATATGAACGACGGGTATCGCAACGATCCGGCGATTAACGAAGCCGGCGTGTTCGGCGACCCCGCGACCATTCTCCCCATCGATGCCGTGGCCGAGCTGCGCGTGTTGTCCAACTACGAGGCGGAGTACGGCCGCAACTCGGGAGCCATCGTCAACATCGTGACCAAGAGCGGGACCAACCAGTGGCATGGCTCACTGCTGGAATTTTGGCGCGAAGGCAGCCTCGGAGCCAGGAACTACTTCAACAACGAAGGCGGAAAGAATCCGTTCCATAACAACCAATTCGGGGGGGCGTTCGGCGGACCCATTGTTAAGGACCGGACATTCTTCTACGCGAACTATGAAGGACAGCGTGAAACCGGCGCCCAGGCGGGAACAAGTTGCGTGCCCGACCCGCGGCAAATCGCGCTGGACGGCGGCGCGACCAATTCTGTCACGGGCGCGCTGCTCGCGCGGAATCCTTGGCCGGCACCGAACATCGCAGTTGCCTACGATCCCACGAACGCGGCCTTCGACATGGGGTGCCCGACCGGACCCAATCTTTCTTCGGCCACCCGCTTCAAGAATCGCGTCGACAGCATGATCGCCAAGATCGATCACAGCTTCAACGCTAGTAACATGCTAACTGGCCGCTACTACTTCGGCGACAGCGATCAGAGCTTCCCATTCGCGCAGCTGGGCGGAGGGCTGCTGCCCGGCTTCAACACAGTTACGCCTACTCGCGTCCAACTGGTTTCTCTCTCATGGGTCCGAGTGATGAATGCCAGCCAGGTGAATGAGGCACGGTTGGGCTGGAACCGATTCGCGGAAGGCTTCTTTCCGGAAGATAAGAGTTTCAATCCCAGTTCCATAGGCCTGAACACCGGTGTCGGTACCTACGACTCCGGCCTTCCCGCGATCACGATGCACGGCTTCTCCCAGATCGGGGCAACCACTTCGGTTCCCCGCAATCGTGTCGACACCAACTGGCACTTTGTCGACAACTACTCGTGGAAGACCGGCCGCCACGATGTGAAGTTGGGCTACGAGTTCCGCCGAACCAGCATTTTGCACGTGATTGATCACAATTTTCGCGGCAAATTGGACTTCGCGAATCTGAGTGACTTCCTGCAGGGCATCCCTAACGATGGTCGGCAGATCACGGGCTACACCCTCCGCCACACCGCTGAGAACAGCCACGGCCTCTACCTGCAGGACAGTTTCCGCTGGACGCCAAGGCTGACCCTCAACCTCGGTTTGCGCTGGGATTACTTTGGCGTCGTCCACGAGAAAAACAATCTGCTCTGGAGTTTTGATCCCGCCAACGATGGTTCGCTGGCGCAGGTGGGCACCAGTGGTGGACCCTCGAATCTGTACAACCCGGACTACAACAACTTCGCACCGCGCGTTGCCTTTGCCTACGACCTGACCGGAGGCGGCAAGACCGTGATTCGCGGGGGCTGGGGAATGTTCTACGACGCATTTTCGCAGGACATCTTCCTGGGACATCTGCCCTGGAACTGCGTCTTCTGTCCAGGCCCTGCATACCCTGGGTCAAGCCTGCTGTTGGGAAGCGCCAACCCGACCGCCTTGGACCCGAACCAACCCGTGTACAGTGGCTTCAGCGAAAACGGGGACTTCTTTGCTGCCGACCGCAAACTGCGCACGCCTTACGTGCAGAATTTCAACCTCAACATTCAGCGGCAGCTCACCACCAAGGCGGTCCTGCAACTCGGCTATGTGGGAACGAAAGGGACGAAGCTGTTTCAGTTCTACGATATCAATCAGCCAAGCGCAGCCCAGATTTTTGCTTCTGACTGTCCGAATGGGCCCTCGGCAGTTGCTGGACAAGCCTGTCCTGGTGGCGCCGTGAGCAGCTACGGCGTCCCACGCAACTACTCCAATTTCTTTTATCTCGATCAGGAGAAGTCTTCGGCCAATTCCATCTACCATGCTCTGCAGGCCAGCTTGCGGGTGAGTGGCTGGCATGGTTTGTCGTCGCAAGCAAATTTTGTTTGGTCGCACTCCCTCGACACGGCCAGCGACCTGGAGGAATTCCTTCCCAATCAGGCCCAGCCCCAGAACAGCACCGTCCCCGGTGCCGACCGCGGAAACTCCAGCTTCGATATTCGCCGGCGCTTTACTTGGAACTTCGCCTACGAGATCCCCGCCTTGAGCGGCAATCACAAGAAGCTCACCGGCGGTTGGGGTCTGGACGGAATCCTCAACCTTCAGGACGGCCAGCCCTGGCAACTGAACTACGAATTTGAAGGCGACTACTCGGGAGCCGGTGAGGGTTTTGATCGGCCCGACCTGATCGGAACCCCGCATTACTCGAGCCATCCCGCGCAGTACCTGGATCTGTCAGCCTTTGCCGCACCCTGCACCTGGGATCCTACGCAAAGTCCCGACACGACCGACGAGAGCAATTGCATCGCAGGCACAAGACATTTCGGCACGCTCCGCCGCAACTCGCTACGGGGTCCAAGCTTCAAGGAATTCAACTTCGGTGTCTTCAAGAACACAGCCCTCACGGAGCGGGTGGCTCTGCAGATTCGGGCAGATTTCTTCAACGTGTTGAATCACCCAAACTTCGCGAACCCCTCCATGCCGGCCTTCATTGCTGATATCGGCGCCCCGAACGCTGCGAACGGCGGATACATCGACCCCGCCAACAATAATGCCCACTCCTTCTATGCCATTACCGCAACCGGAGACGTGGGCATCGGCAACCCGTTCCTGGGAGGCGGCGGCCCGCGCGGAGTTCAGTTCTCAGCCCAGATCAAGTTCTAAAAACGTCGACTGCGTTCTCAAAAGGCTCTTCTTAGTGCTGTGGGAGGAGTTTTTTCTTTCACCGCAGGCACGTCCAAGCCCAAAACCCAGTTCACAACTTCGACATCTTCGCGACCACAAAACCCGTCCCACAAATCGTTGTTGGATGACACGAGTCCTCGCAGCCACACTGGAAAACTTGACTTGCGATTGGAGACACGTTGATTCCTCCAAAAATCTCCTGACCTGTCGTCCTGAGCGAAGCGAGGCGTGAGCCGAACGCAGTCGAAGGATCCCGTGCCCCTTTAACTCAACCACGAACTCCGCTGGAAATTTCCACCGGGACCCCGGATACACGACGCCCAAACCTCGGAGGGGCGAGCACAGATTAGTCCAGGGGCCGCTTTCGGCGTGATGGGGTGGAGTCGGAAGTACAGGGTAAGCGCACAAAATAGCGACCCCCGAGGGACAACGCACCTGAGCCGAGGATGTGAGCGGACGTCACCCCACGTAAGACCACGACCGAGGATTGCAACGGTCGATCCGCAGACGGACCGCAAACCCTTCAACCAGCCGCGAAGGGGCGGAAAAATGAATCCCACGGCGCAACCCGTGGGTCCGCCATGGAAAAGGCACCCGAGCCCCTGATGGGAGAACGTGGGTTCGAGCGTGTTTTTCGGCATGCGCTGCTGAACCCTTCGGTCTTGATCCTCGGCCACGAGAAGACACCAGCCTTTTCCAGAAGGGCACCAGTAACCTGTTTCCTCTTGACACCATCCAAGCCTGAAGTCACACTCGCTTCAATTGAGCTCCACGCTCCAGGGGATATCTGCGCAGTCCGAAACTTCGGCGCCCGTAACGGCAAGCGCCGGGGCACGGCGCTCTATTCCTTCCCCAAAGCGACTGGTTCACCGCGTGGGCCGCTACTTCGTGCTGGCGCTCTCCGCATTCGTGCTCCTCGTCTGGCTCGATGGCCTTCTGGTCCGCCTCCCCAGCCTGGCCGGCACTCCCGCCCGCGGCGAGCGAGTCGGTGTGATCCACGTCCACACCAGCGCCTCCTGCGGAAGTGGCAGCTTGCCGCAGGTGATTGCATCCGCCAAGGATGCAAGCCTCTCCTTCCTGGCCATCACCGACCACAACTTAGCGCTATCTGACTCCGAAGTCGCCGCCGCCGATCCCCCCGAATTCGCGGTGATCGACGGCGAAGAAGTCAGCACCGCCAGCGGACACTTCCTGGCGCTCGGCATCTCCGGCAATCGCTGGAACCGCGGCACCAGCTTCGCAACCCGTTCGCTCATGGCCTCAACCCGCCAGGCGGGCGCCGTCAACTTCATCGCGCACCCCTACGGACTTCGCGATCGCTGGACCGACTGGGGCGCCAGCGACTACGACGGCATCGAAATCTTCAACGACGACGCCGTCTGGCGCAAAAATAAAGTATTCGACATCGCCATCGCCGCGCTCCTCTATCCCGTGAATTCGCGCTTAGCCCTGCTCCGCCTGGCCCGCACGCCCAACGAAAACTTTGCGAAGTGGGACCAGCTCCTCAAGCAGCGCCCCGTGGCCGGCATCTGCGGCTCCGACGCGCACGCCAACGTCATCGTCAACCGCATGACCATCGCCAAGTTCCCCAGTTACCTCTCCGTCTTCAGCCTGGCCCGCCAGCACGTCCTCCTGCCCAATCAACCCGGAGTCGATCCCGACCGCGCTGGCGCCGACGCCATCCTGACCGCCATCAAGTCCGGAAACTCCTTCTGCGCGGTAGACGCCCTCTACCCCGCCGACGGATTCACCCAAAACATAACGACGCCGACGAAAACCGCGGGTCCCGGCAACTCGATCGAGTGGACGCAAGAAGAAGTCCTCCACGTAAAAGTCCCCTCCGGCGCCGACCGCCCCATGATCCGAGTCCTTAAAGACGGCCAGGAAATCGCGAAGCAAGAAACCCAGTCCCTCGACCTCCCCATCCCCGGCCCCGGCCACTACCGCACCGAAGCCTACCTCCGCCAACCCGGCCTGACCGGCTGGCGCCGCTGGACCCTCTGGATCTTCTCCAACCCCGTCACCGTCACACCCCCTCCCGCTGCTCTCTGAGAACCAGAACCGAGAACTCGCCGCTCGCTACACGCCACTCGGAGCCCCCAGTCCATATATAATGATTGACACTGAATCCCCGTTCTAAGTCCGTCATCTCTAACTCCTGGAGGAATAACAATGGCGCACGAACTACCCCCCCTGCCGTACGACTACGCGGCCCTCGAGCCCGTCATCGACGAGAAAACCATGCACCTACATCACGACATGCATCACGCGGCCTACGTAAAGAACCTGAACACCGCGCTGGAAAAATATCCCAACCTGCAATCCAAGAAGCCCGAAGACCTAATCCGCGACCTCAACGCCATCCCCGAAGATATCCGCGGCCCCGTCCGCAACAACGGTGGCGGTCACGTCAACCACGCCATGTTCTGGCAGATCATGAAGCCGAAGGGTGGCGGCGATCCCGTCGGCCCCATCGCCGAAGCCATCACCAAATCCTTCGGCAACTTCAAGGACTTCCAGACGAAATTCAACGACGCCGGCGTGAAGCAATTCGGCAGCGGCTGGGTCTGGCTAGCCGGCAATGGGAAGGGTGAAGTGCAAATCCTCAGCACGCCCAACCAGGACAACCCCATCAGCCAAGGCCTCTACCCCATCTTCGGCAACGACGTCTGGGAGCACGCCTACTACCTGAAATACAACAACCGCCGTCTCGAATACCTGCAAGCCTGGTGGAACGTAGTCAACTGGGACGAGATCAACAAACGTTACGCTGCTCTTAAGGGCGCCCACGAACCAGCCTTGGCCCTCCGCTAGTCTGATGTGGCGCGGGCACTCTTGCCCAAGTGAGTCCTCGGCGTCATGCAAGAATTAAGAAGCCCCGGCATAGTCAGTGCCGGGGCTTCTTTCTCTGGTCCGTTTCCGTCGTCGTCCTGAGCAACTGAGGCGCCAGCCGAACGCAGTCGAAGGACCCCTGCACTGCTAGGAACTCCCGCACCCGCTCACATTTTGAAACCTGAAACCTTGCATCAGGGCTGCTGTCCGACGCTCATTCCGTGCCTCCGTAATGAACCTGAGAACCGAGAACTGAGAACCGAGAACTCGATACCCAGTTGTCGCAACCGCGTACTCCGTACGGAACTCCACCCCCTCCAACGCCGCCGTACCCCAAGCATGCGCCTCCGTCACGTCCCCATCCTCGCTCTTCTCGGATACCTAACCACCACTGTAGCTGCCGGCATCCTGCTCTGCGAAGGCACTCTCCACCCAGCCCGTCGTCCGCCCAGCCCAGCAGATGAATCCCAAGCCCACGAAATAGCCCGGACCCGCCACGCGAGCTTGAAAGAAGTGTCTCTCCAGACCCCCGACCAAATCACCCTCCACGCCTGGCTCTTGGCTCCCGACCACCCGAACGCCCAGGCAGTAATTCTGCTCCACGGCCTGAGCGACAATCGCGTCGGCATGACCGGCTACACCGAGCTACTCCTGACACACAACTACGCGGTTCTCCAGCCCGACGCCCGAGCCCACGGCGCCAGCGGTGGTGTTCTCGCCACCTACGGCCTTCTCGAGCGCAATGACATCCAGGAGTGGTTCGAATGGTTAACGAGAAATCAGCATCCCACCTGCATCTACGCCCTCGGAGAATCCATGGGCGCCGGCCAGATCCTGCAAGCCCTGGCCACGGAGCCAAACTTCTGCGCCGTCGTAGCAGAATCGCCGTTCTCCAACTTCCGCGAGATCGGTTTCGACCGCCTCGGCCAGTTCTTCCACACTGGCCCATGGCTGGGAAGAACACTCTTTCGCCCCGCCATCGAGCTAGCCTTCGCCTACGGACGCTGGAAGTACTCCGTCGATCTCCGCCAAGTCTCTCCGGAAGGGGCGGTGGCCGAAATCAAAGTGCCCGTCCTGCTCATTCACGGAAGGGAAGACAGCAATATCCCAGTGCGCCACAGCGAACGTATCGCCGCGCGCAATCCAAACATTGTTCTATGGGAAGTTCCGAAAGCCGACCACTGCGGCGCCCTCAGCGCGTCACCAAAACAGTTCGAAACGAAAGTGATTGCGTGGTTCCAGAATCACGCCAAGCCATGAAACCCGTGCACCTGAAACCCTACAACCTTGAAACCTCCGCTCCCTCGGATCCTGTCCGCACTCCTTCGTGATTCCTTCGTGTCCATAGCGGTTAGAGCCTTTCTCTGCGCTCTTTGCGGCTTTTCTTTGCGACCTTTGCAGTTGAAAGCTTTCCCGTCGAACTCTCCAGTCCTCAAGGCCTCCGGTACACAGTTCCCCCCTTCATCACAAAATCCGCCTTCTCCAACACCGAAACATCGCCCAACGGATCCCCCGGCACCGCCACAACATCCGCGAACTTCCCAGCTTCAATCGTCCCCACTGAATCCGACATCCCCAACAACTCCGCCGCCGACACGGTCGCGGAATGCAGAGCCTGCGCCGGCGTCATCCCCCACTTCACCATGTAGGAAAACTCCCGAGCCGGATTCACCGTCCACGCAAACCCGCCCGCGTCCGTCCCAAACGCAATCTTCACGCCACCCTTCAAAGCCCGCCGAAACGTGTCCTCATGGATCGCCAGCATCTTCACCCACACCGGAGCCCCTGCCGCCGCGCGACCCTCCGCCACGTAAGCCCCCACAAAAATGGTAGGCACGTAGAAGATCCCCCGAGCTGCCATCGTCTTCAAGTCTTCCTCCGCGACGTAGTTCCCATGCTCGATCGAATCCACGCCCGCTTCCACCGAGTTGTGCACTCCCTGCAAAGCCATCGCGTGCGAAGCGACCTTCCGCCGCTCCCGGTGCGCCTCATCCACAATCGCCCTCAACTCTTCCAGCGTGAAAGTCGGAATATCGTCCAGCACTCCATCCTGCCGCATCCGGTAACTGCGATCGCTGTACACCTTGATCCAGTCCGCGCCATACATGATCTGCTGGCGCACTGCCTTGCGCCCCGCATCCGCACCATCCACTACCTGCACCCCATGAGGCACCCCAACCGCCGGCGCATAGCCAAGCAGGGGATAGGCTCCCGTAACATCCAGGGCTCGCGTCGCCACCTGCATGCGCGGCCCCGGAATCACGCCGTTGTTGATGGCCTTCTTCACGTCAACATCGGCGTACCCCGCCCCCTCAGTCTCCACATCACGAATGGTAGTGAACCCATATTCCAGAGCCCGCCGCGCATTTACGGTAGCCAGAATCGTCCGATACTCCGGCGACTGCTTCAGCAGCTGCTCGTCATAGTCCGAAGCTGTTATGTCGCCTTGCAGCAGCACGTGCGTGTGCGTATCGATCAGCCCGGGAAGGCAAGTCTCGCGCGAGAGGTCAATAACGTTGGCAGCATTGGGCGGCACTTGATCCAGGATTTGTCCAATCTTCTCACCCGCAATCTCGATTACGGCGTTCCGGAGAGCCCGCTCTGACTTGCCATCGAGCAAGGCCCCGCACCGAACATAAGAGACCTTGACCGAGCGCACATCTGGATCTGCGTTCTGCGAAACCGCTGCCTGACCGATCCAAGGAATAGCGGAGAAAACGACGAGTAGACCGCGCGCATGCATATTGCCTCCTGACCGATGTCCCAGAATCTCCCGATTCGACCTTGCCGAGATCGAAGTTGAAGAATCCCGAACTTGTTTGGATTCGAAGCCCGAAACTCGAAGCGTGAAATCCAAAACCCAAAACCCGGAAACTTGCCCTGTCAGCCTCAGCGTGCTCTGCGAACACTCCGAGCCCTCTGCGTCAAAGCTCTTTCCGGATCCGGCACGAGCTTCGCACCTTGAAACCTTTAAACCTTAAAACCTGAACACGATTCTTTTGCACTTCGTTTCCCAAGACCCTAACGCAGCGAGCACCCGATTCCGGGAGCTGAGAACCGGGACCTCAGTACTCGCAACTCGGTGCTTGATACTCACAATTGTTCCAAACCTGTGATCTCCCTGTGGAAATCCGGCGCGCGAGTGTATCAGATTTTACCGGTCCTCTCTGGCTCCACCCGCAAACCGTGCAATGACCGGCTCTCACGCGTATTCCTTGATCGCTTGCTTGATTTCAGTCTCTCTGGGTGAATCTACGGCCCGTGAATTCCCCACTGCACCAATCTTATGGAATTGACCCCCAACCACTCCGCGAGTACATTCTCCACACCCAAATAGAGTTTCCAGCTAGCCGAATGAGAAAATTGCCCAGCCAGCACGTCTCGTTTGCGTTTGCAAATCAGAAATCGGCAATTGTTAATCGACAATTGGCCCTCAACATTTCTCTTCATTCCTCCCCCGGAAGGATGAAGACCAGTGAGAAGCATGGCCAGTGAATGGACAACCTACCGCACCCGCTTTCTGATCAAAGCCAAGCAACTGGACGGGGCCCTCAACTTCGTCGACGCCATCGGACGCGAACACTCCGGACAGAAAGGTGACTACTTGGTCCAGTCCAGCGACGGCTCCCAGCGCATTGCGCCCCGTGAAATTTTCGAGGACATCTACGTCTCCATGGGCCAAGCCAAGGAATCCTGGCCCGCGCTGGCCCAGCCCGATGTGTCGCCGCGATCGTCGGCGCAACACACCGTCCGCCGCCGCTCATCCTCGGGCGGTGCCTTTGTTGCATAACGGAGCCTTTGGCCGCGTCCATGAAGCGACGGCGTCCTCGCCCCTCCTCGCGTCGAAGGTGAGGCGTTGAGCCGACGTCTGAGCCAGCTGCCGAAATCCCGACCCGACCCGAGGGAGCCGAACTGGTCCTCCCGTCGACCCGGCGGAGCAGCGCCGCGATGGACGGAAGACGCAAGCGTGGTCACTCGCGCAGGGCTGGAAGGCATGGCTCTTTGCACTCGCGAAAGGCTCCGGCCGTCACACCAGCGAGTCCCGCGGGGACGCCAGCTACGAACGCCGCCGTGAGTGCGGGGTTCAGTCGGCCTGCGCACCCCAAGTCCCCTTCAGAGGACCGCACTCGGCCCGAATGGGCGAAGAACAGTTGCGACACAGACTCGGTAGGGACGGCACACGTACTAGGCAAACAAGCAGGAGGGAGGAGCCCTCTGCTATAGGAGCGAGGCATTCGTCAGGACCAAGACCCAACACCGCGACTTTAGACCTGGGTCCCGAGAACCGGGACACTGCACAGCCTTTCCACACGACAACTCAACTAAGGTCTAAACCTTAGTGAAAAAGGGGATAACACCAACACCGTCCTGTGGAAATCTATGTGCATCTCTCCCGTTAATCGCTTGGGATACAATAGGTAGGGCTACCCTCTTGACAGCCCCAACATACAGGCGTACTGTTGCCATCCCATAGGCAATGAAGTTTGCCCCGGCAACGGCGGCAAAACAGGGAAAAAATGGGACAGCCCCGGCAGAGGTGACCTGGGGCTGTCCGGAAAACCGGGTTTTCTGGTTCGCGGGTTGATCTGGGAAACCCAATAACGTCCCGTCCTCACGGACGGCAGCAGGTGCGGTGGCCGTTCCCTCGTTCGGTTCCATACCGGACATCCCCTGGGGGAACGCACAGCTTGAAAATTTGAGTTCATCTTTGAATTCCCGGTTCTCAGTTCTCAGTTGGAGGAACTGAGCCCAGCGACCCGTCGTCGAGGGAAGGCTGGCCGCGAAGGATTTGTTTGAGAAAGGAAGGTCTCGATGTCCCACAGCTCACTTGAAGTCCAAGACCTGAGACCTAAGAGTTAGATCGTTAAGACCTGACATCCGGAGCCCCCAATGGAAGATCTGACCCGTCTGGTCGCTGATTCACTGGCCCGTCACGGTTTTGAAGCCACCCTGGACTGCCGCCGCCTCCAATGGTCGCGCTGGTTCCGCTGCGAATCTAGTTTCAGCCTGTTGCTGGTCCCAAGCGCCGCGGGTGTCTATGCTTTAGGCGAAGAGATCGTCGCCCCTGGCGAGATCCCTTCCACCAGCGGCAGGCGCATTCTGGCCGTCTTCCAGGTTGCGGAAACAGACGACCTTTGCGTTGCCCTGAGCCGGCTGTTCGCACCCCGGAGTCCGCTTTATGGCCGGCTGTCGACCGGCCGCTGCTTCGTACGCTTCACCTTGGTTGGCGATCCGAACCAGCGCCGTGCCGTCGGCGAATCCCTGAATCGCTGGCTAGCTTCCTCCGCGGAAACCGCAACCGGTACAGGCAAGGAGTTCGGTCGTGAGTTCGGTCTGGTCAACGACTTTGCGACACCAGTGGCTCTCGCACCGGCCGCGGCCGCAAAGCAAACCGAATCGGGACTGGGCGCTCCGCAAAACGAGCCCCCACCCCTGCCCGCAGGCTTCTAAAGGCGGGAAGCGGCTTCAGCCCCGAAAGGACGGCACAAACGGTACAAGGATCGACCCAGGTTCCACAGAATCTAATACAGAATCTAATGTAGGAGAAAGCGAATGCCAGAAGTGACAGAAAAACTGAAAACCAAGGGCCCCGAATCCCCTGCGGTCGTCCCCAATGAAAAAAAGGCCCCCGGCCTCCAGTTCCGCCGCCGTTTCACCAAGCCGGGTGTGTCTCCCTACGACGAGATCGAATGGGAACTCCGTCTTGCTCAGATCACCGACGCCCAGGGCAACGTGATCTTCGAGCAGAAAGACGTCGAGGTCCCCAAAGACTGGTCCATGACCGCCACCAACATCGTGGCCAGCAAATACCTGCACGGCACCCTTGGCACCCCCGAGCGCGAAACCGGCGTCCGCCAGCTCATCACCCGCGTCGTCGAGACCATTCGCGAATGGGGCAAGTCCGGTGGCTACTTCCGCACCGACGAAGACGCAGCCACCTTCCACGACGAGCTGGTCCACATCCTCGTCCGCCAGTACGCCGCCTTCAACTCGCCCGTCTGGTTCAACGTAGGCTGCGACCGCATCGAGCCCAATTCCGATGCGCAAAACTGGCACTGGAACACGCAGACCGCGCGGGTGGAATTCAGCGTGACGGGATACAAGACCCCGCAATGCTCGGCCTGCTTCATCAACTCGGTGAAGGACTCGCTCGACTCCATCCTCACCTTGGCCAAGACTGAAGGCATGCTCTTCAAGTGGGGCAGCGGCACCGGCACCAACCTCTCCCCGCTGCGCTCCTCGACCGAAGGCCTGAGTGGCGGAGGCACTGCCAGTGGTCCGTTAAGCTTCATGAAAGGTTTCGACGCCTTCGCCGGCGTAATCAAGTCCGGCGGCAAAACCCGGCGCGCCGCCAAGATGGTCATCCTCAATATCGACCATCCCGATATCGTCGAGTTCATCGACTGCAAAGCCAAAGAAGAAGCCAAGGCCTGGTCATTGATCCAAGCCGGATACGACGGCTCCTCGCCCGACTCCGAAGCCTACAGCTCCATCTTCTTCCAGAACGCGAACAATTCCGTGCGGGTAACCGATGACTTCATGTACACGGTAGTTCGCGACACCGATTTTTCTACCAAGGCCATCCGCGATGGCTCAGTAGTCAAGACGTACAAGGCGAGGGATCTCCTGAAAAAGCTCAGCGAAGCCACCTGGCAATGCGGCGATCCCGGCATGCAATTCGACACAACCATTAACCGCTGGCACACCTCGAAGAACACCGCCAGAATCAACGCAAGTAATCCCTGCAGCGAGTACATGTTCCTCGATGACTCAGCCTGCAACCTGGCGAGCCTAAACTTACTGAAGTTCGCTCCCAACGGCACCTTCGACGTAGAAGCCTACCGCCACGCGGTCGATGTTTTGATCACCGCGCAAGAAATCCTGGTAGACAACGCTGGCTATCCCACCGAGATGATCGGCAAGAACTCCCACGACTACCGTCCGCTAGGCTTGGGCTACGCCAACTTAGGCGCACTACTGATGGCCGCGGGCCTCCCCTATGACTCCGATGCCGGCCGCCACTACGCCGCCTGCGTAACCGCGATCATGTGCGGCCAAGCCTATCTCCAGAGTTCGCGCATAGCTGAACAAGGCGAGCCGCTAGTACCGGCCACCGAACCCACAAAGAAGAATCTCTCCGAAACGAATCTTGGCGAGAACGTAATGCCCGGAGCCGCCTGCCCCGGCTGGTACATCAACCGCGAACCATTCCTGGACGTAATAAGAATGCACCGCGCCTCCGTCAACCACATAAACAAGACCAACGTCCCCGCAGCCCTCTACGAAGCCAGCAAGCAATGCTGGGACGAGGCCCTGGCCAGCGGTGAAAAGCACGGCTACCGCAACAGCCAAGTCACGGTTCTAGCTCCTACCGGCACGATTGGGTTCATGATGGATTGCGATACCACCGGGGTGGAGCCCGATTTGGCGTTGGTTAAGTATAAGAAACTGGTCGGTGGGGGGATGATCAAGATCGTCAACAACACTGTGCCGGGGGCGTTGTTTAAGCTCGGTTACTCGCATGAGCAGGCGGATGCCATCGTGAGTTACATCGATGCAACCGGCACGATCGAGGGGGCTCCGCATTTGAAGGACCAGCATCTGGCGGTGTTCGATTGTTCGTTCAAGCCTTCCAAGGGGACGCGGTCGATTGCTTACATGGGACATCTGCGGATGATGGCGGCTACCCAGCCGTTTATCTCCGGGGCTATATCGAAAACCGTCAATCTTCCCAACAATGCTTCCGTGGAAGACATCATGGAGGCTTATCTGCAGTCCTGGAAGCTTGGTCTCAAGGCCGTCGCAGTTTATCGCGATGGGTGCAAGCAGTCGCAGCCGTTGTCGGCGGCGGGATCGGCCACGGCCCTGTCGAAGAAGGAAGATGCGGGTACGCGAGGCGTATCGGCACCCCAAGAAGAAGAAAACCTGAATGCTCCTCCGCGGGCGGTGCGGCACAAGCTACAGGAAGAGCGGGCCTCGATCACGCACAAGTTCAATGTAGGCGGACACGAGGGTTACATCACGGTCGGGCTCTATCCGGACGGAAATCCGGGCGAGCTGTTCATCACCATGGCGAAGGAAGGCTCGACGGTCAGCGGTCTGATGGACAGTTTTGCTCTGGCGGTGTCGATCGCGCTGCAGCACGGCGTCCCGCTGCGGCTGTTCTGCGAGAAGTTTTCGCATACGCGTTTTGAGCCGAGCGGGTGGACTAACAATCCGGAGATCGGGTTTGCCAAGTCGATCATGGATTACATCTTCCGGTGGCTGCAGCTGCGCTTTCTGACCGGGCAGCAGCAAATGCTGTTCGAGAACTTGCGGCTGAAGGCGGGCGGCGCGCCGCACGCGGTTCCGGGAGCGGAGGGGTTGGGTGACTTGCATGGATCGGCTTCGCCAACCGGGGGCGAGCAGCGGCCGGGGTCAGGGTCGGTGCATGCGTCGGATGCGTTGTCATCGATTGTCGATCTGGGGGATGCGCCCAGCTGTCACTTTTGCGGGGCGATCATGACTCGGAACGGGTCTTGCTATCGGTGCATGTCTTGCGGGTCGACTAGCGGGTGTAGTTGAGGGGCGGCCCGGCTGAAGGCCGGGCCCTTTCAAAACAGCCGGATTCGGACTGCCTTTGTTGTCCGCTAGATTAGTTACGGGTCGCGGAATGGGCCGCGGCGACTGACGATGGGGAGCTTTCGGGGACGGTCGTCGTCGCGGGCAGCTGGTCGCGGATCAGGGATTCGATCTGCGACCAGACTTTGGGGTCGCATTCGATCTCGGTATGGGTGCGGGTGAAGAGCAGGTCGTACCAGGGATAACCGCTGCAGTCCACCGTGTCCTTTTTGTAGGTGAGCTGGAAATTGCCGAGGATCTTGGTGCGGTTGGGGTCGGCGGCGGTGATTTTCGCGCGGCCGTGGACGAGGCCGCTGGGTTGGTAGAAATTTACGGCCTGGCGGACGTTCGCGGGGATGATGGAGTCGTTCTGGCCTGGCTTGGCTACGCTATCGACCTGCACCGTCAACAGGACGGGGATGCCGTCTCGCTCGAGACGGCGGGCTAGCGATACCAGAGCCGACGCTCCCCAACTGTGGCCGAACAGCAGGATGCGGGCACTCTGTTTCTCCTCGATGGAGAGGGTCCCGTCATGATTTGCATCCAGCCGCCGGCGGATGAGCTTGTAGGCGTCGCGATGGTGACGATTGCGAAAGACGCGGCCTTCGATTTCATTGGGGCGTTCTTCGCGCAGGCGCTGGATCAGGCGCACTTCGGTGTGACGGGAGTCGTCGGGATGTACGAAACCTCCGACGAAGGCGAAGACGAAGATGGGAGCGGCGGCGGGAGAAGTGGTTTCCAAGGCACCGTCGGCGGGATAGGCGGGAGTGGAGAACATCGTGGCCCAGAGCAGAACGCCCAAGCAGGTCGGAAGGATTCGAGCGCGTCCATCCATAGCGGTCAAAGAATACACCCGATCGGATGTTTGGGAAACAACAGGGATGCTGAAAATCGGCTTCCGGCGCGCACTTTGGGGGGATTACGGCTGGGAGGGGGCCTTTTGGGAGGCGGCCATCGAGCTCTGGTCCGTCCGTGCGGTTTGCTTCCGCACCGGGCTTTTGGGATACTCGCTGCACTATGATAGGCAACGCAAAGGTCCTAAAAGAGCTGAATTCTGCGCTGCAGGAAGAACTGACAGCGATCAACCAATATTTTCTGCACGCCGAAATGTGCGAGAACTGGGGATACAAGAAACTGGCTGACTACATCAAGAAGCAGTCCATCGATGAGATGAAGCACGCCGAGGTGCTGATCGAGCGGATTCTGTTTCTGGATGGAACCCCGTCCATGCAGCCTCTGGAGCTAAAGGTCGGCGGGAGCGTGCAGCAGATGCTGCAGAGCGACCTGGTGCTCGAGGTTTCGGCGGTCAAGCAATACAACGCGGCCGTGCAGGTGGCGACCGACCAAAAGGACAACGGGAGCCGGGATCTGCTGGTGAAGCTGCTGAAGGATGAAGAGGACCACGTCGATTGGCTGGAAGCGCAACAGCACCAGATCAAAGAGATGGGATACGAGCGCTACCTGACGATGCAGACTGGCGAGTTCGGAGAAGGGTCGTAGCCTCAGGCTCAGCATCGGCCCGGACGCCCGCCGGATCGCCGCCGTTCCGGCACCACACTTTAACGTGAACGACCTCCCAAGCGCGGATCCCGCGCGCGATTCCAAGCCGAGGCTGGTCCGCCAACTGGGCCTCTTCGACGCCACGATGCTGGTGATGGGCGGCATTGTAGGCGCTGGGATCTTTATTAATCCTTACGTGGTGGCGCGGCAGGTGCACACGCCTGCGCTGATCCTGGGAGCTTGGATTTTTGGGGGGATCATCGGGCTGGGCGGGGCCTTCATCTGGGCGGAACTGGCGGCGACTTTGCCTGAGGTGGGCGGGCAGTACGCTTACCTGCGCCAGGCTTATCATCCGTCGATTGCGTTCCTGTATGGGTGGGTGCTGCTGCTGGTGATCCAGACCGGCGGCATGGCGGCGGTGTCGATTACCTTCGCGCGCTACTTCATCGAACTCACGGGCCTGCGCGCGCCGGATTGGCTGATCGGGAGCGCGGCGTTGGGGACCCTAACGCTGATTAATTGCCTGGGCGTGAAGAGCGGGGGACGGACGCAGAGCGCGCTCATGGTGCTGAAGATCGTTGCCATCGGGGTGCTGGTCATCGTCGGGCTGGCTTTTGCGGGATCGCCCGCGAGAGGAACAACCGCGGTTGAGCAGGGACCCTTCTTGGCATCGTTTGGTGCGGCGATGGTGCCGGTGCTGTTCGCATATGGCGGTTGGCAGACGGCGAATTTTATCGCGACCGAGGTGAAAGAGCCGAAGAAGAACCTGCCGCGGGGATTGCTGACCGGCGTGTTGGGCGTGGCGGTGTTGTACTTGGCGGTGAACTGGGTCTGCGTGCGTTCGCTCGGGGCGCAGGGGCTGGCGGCGACCACTACGCCGGCCACGGCGGTGATGCGACTGGCGCTGGGGCAGCGGGGCGTTACGTTTATCGCGGCGGCGATTGCGATCTCAACGCTGGGATTTTTGAGTCAGTCGATTCTGACTGCGCCGCGCGTATATTTCGCGATGGCCGATGACGGGCTGTTCTTTCGGGCGGTGGCCTGGCTCTCCCCGCGCACGCGCGTGCCGGTGGCGGCGATCCTGTTGCAGAGTGTGTGGACGATCGTGATCGCGCTTTCGGGGCGCTATGAGCAGATCCTGAACTACGTGGTGTCGATGGACTTCCTGTTCTTCGGGCTGACCGCGACCACGATCTTCGTATTCCGGCGCCGAGCTGCGCGGGGAGACATGCCGGCGAGTTCGGGCTATCGCATACCGGGCCACCCGGTGACGACTGCACTGTTTGTTGTGATTTGCTGGTGGGTGGTGGGCAATACGATCTATCGCTATCCGCAGAATAGCCTGATCGGTTTCGGATTGCTGGCGGCGGGAGTGCCGGTGTACTGGGCTTGGAGCTGGCGGGTCGAGCAGGGAGTGAGACGGGCGCTGAGTGCGAAGGGGTGATCACGCCAACAATCCATTTTGTTCTCCGACCAGTCAGGCTTTCCTCCGGTGGATTGGTAGGGGCAGGACTGCTCGCGAAAAGCTTTTATCGCTTGCTCCAGGTGGACACTGGGATGCAGCCGGACCATCTGGCCACGCTACAGGTCGCGGCGCCATTCGCAGTGTACTCGAATGCAGAGAAAGCGGTCGCACTCGAACGCGAGTTGGTGCGTCGGATCGCGAGTCTGCCCGGCGTCAAGTCCGTCGGCATCACCGACCGTCTCCCATTCGGGGATGCGGATGGCACGACGCATACCAGCGCGGCGCGCTGTGTCGGTGAATCCGGTAGAAGCTCTGCGCGCGGAGTGACCCGGTCGCTCTGAACAAACAGCAGCGTTTTCAGCATCCGTATTTTGCAAAGCGAAAAGGAGTTTCTGTCTGCATGGTCGGCCATCCAGAATTTAGAAGCGGCCGTGAGGTCGGAAACATGGCTTCCGTATAGCGTAATCCGGCCACGATCGGCGGCTAGCGAAAATACTACCCACAACCGGAGTCCGGGACGTTTTGGGGATGTCAGGTCTGTGAGTAGCGTAATGCGTGCAAAGGAGAGGCGCCCTACTCCTGGCGCAACGCACTCATGGGATCGACTCGTGCGGCCCGCCGCGCCGGTACGTACGCTGCCAATATCGCAACCATGAGAATGGCGATCGGCACGATGAAGTAAACCCGCGGCTCACTAACCTGGAGGTCAAAGAACAGGGCACCGAAAAGTTTCGGCAGCGGCAGCGCCGTCGCGAGCCCAATGGCCCCTCCCACTGCAGTCATCTTCATGCCTTCGCCAAGAACCATCCCCAGCATGTCCTGGCTTCTGGCTCCCAGGGCCACGCGTATCCCGATTTCGTGCGTTCGCTGGCCTACGGAATAAGCAATAAGCCCGTAAATCCCGATTGCCGCGAGCAGCAGCGCCAGAAGGGCGAACCCGCCCAGCACATTTGCGAAAAATGGATCTCCCCCTTTTTGGCGATCGATCACAGCGGCCATGCTCATCACGTCAGCCAGTGGAAGCTCGACATCCACCTGCGCAACGGTGTTGCGCAGAGCAGAGGTAAGGCTGTTCGGATCGGAAGTTGCCAGCACCATAAGAGAAAAGGAAGCTACGGGCCGCTGAAAGAACGGCTCGTAGACCTCAGGTTCGTCGCGAGTGGATTCGGAATACGTTTTCACGTTGCCGACAACTCCAACGATCTCGCTCCACTCGGAGGCCGCGCCGCTCACATCCAGCCGGATCTGTTTTCCGAGCGCTTCCTGATCCTGCAAATAGCGATGCACAAACTCCTGGTTTACCAGGACCACGCGTGGCGCAGTGGCGTCATCCATTTCCGCGAATGTACGCCCGCGCAGCAGCGGGATACCCGCCGTCCGCAAGTAATCCGGCGTAATCACAAAATCGAGAGCGCTCAGCCGCTGGTTCACGGACAAATCCGGCTGACCTTTAATCCGGAGTGCCGCGCTGCCCGGCCCGGTTGCCGGCAAGTCGGAAGCGGCTGCGACGGCCTCGGTGCCCGGAAGGTGTTGCAGGCGGGAAATCAGGTCCCGGACCAAGAGGGTTTGATGGGAGGCATCCGGGTAGCGTGCGTGGTCAAGGGCCACTCCGGCCGTAAGAAGATGGTCGGCCCGGAATCCCAGATTCTGATGCTCAATGAGGAAAATTCCTCGGAAAAGCAGCCCGGCTCCGACCAGGAGAAACAAAGCCAGCGCGATCTCGCCGGCAACCATCACGGTCCGGAGTCGGCTGTGCGAACGGCTCGCCGAGGCCGCGTGGCTTTCGTCCTTCAGATTCGTATTGACATCGGGTCGTGACGTGTTCAGCGACGGCGCGAGGCCGCACAGCACTGCGCAAACAAGTGAGACACCCGTAGCGAAAAGCACCACGTTCCAATCCAGACTCAACGGCACGGCGCTGATGGCTTCGTTGAAGGTCATACTCGCCCGAACAAAATGAATGCCCCAATCAGCAAGCAGAAGACCCGTACTGCCGCCGAGAAGCGCAATCATCACGCCTTCAGTCAGCAATTGCCGGATAATCCGCAGGCGACCGGCTCCGAGGGCGCGCCGAATGGCCAGTTCCTTCCGCCGTCCCGCGGCGCGCGCCAACTGCAAGCCGGCCACATTGGCGACGGCTATCATGAGAACAAACCCAACCGTCGTCATCATCACCGCCAGAGCGCTGCGAATACCGAAATCGTAGACCAGGAAATCAGGCAGCGTACGCACCGCAGCGCCCCAGCCTTTTTCGGTCTCGGGGAAACTTTCCTCGGCGCGGCGAGCCAACGTGACCAGCTCGGCGCCGGCTTGTTCGCGGGTTACGCCGGGTTTCAATCTCGCGAACAGGTGCAAGGAACGATTCCTGCGGGCGGCGGCGGTTTGATCCGCAGCGGTCAACACAAGTGGGATCCACAGTTGCGGTGTATACCCCAGCAAACGGAAACTCGCAGGCATCACACCGATAACCGTGTACGGTTCCCGGTTTAGGCGGATGGTGCGGCCGATGACCGAAGCGTCAGAACCGAAGCGCCGCTCCCAGAGATCGTGGCTGAGAATGACGACGTGATCCTGCCCGATCTGGTCTTCGCCGGCTTCGAAGGTGCGCCCAAGTTGCGGAGTGACACTCAGCACGCTGAAATAATTCGGAGACGCGGCCGCGGAGTGGAGCGCTTCTGACTGGCGCTGTGAGGTCAGACTGACGGTGCGATATTCATCCGTGGCGGCCATGTCCGCGAAAACGTGGTTGGCTTCGCGCCAAGCAAGGTAATTGGGCACTGACACAGGACTCGCGTCGGCTTGAAAGCCTTGCGCAGGGTCGACGGAAGTAACCACAGCCACACGCTCGGGTTCACGACCCGGCGGACGCCGCAAGAGAAAAGCGCTCACCAGACTAAACATAGTGGCGTTCACGGCGATGCCCAGCGCCAACGTGAGAACCGCGATAGCAGTGAATCCTGGGTTCTTACGCAGTTGACGCAGTCCATATCGCAAGTCTTGAACTATCGTTTCCATAGCCGGTCAGCTCCTGCCACACCGCTTCGCCCATGTGCAGATGTTTTCAAGGCCTTACCAATCCAAAATGCACAGCAAAAACTACACCAAACTCTCCAGCTGTAGGTGGTCGGCAACCAACGGAAAAATGCATGTCGGCGGGCCTGCAGCGGAATGCTGGCGTCCGATTTTGGACGCCGGTGCCCGGGAACGGACACTCGCGGGTAGCGAGGGTCCTTGTAGAGGTTCGCCCTCATCGCCGCATTCGGGACGGATGGTCGCCAGCCTTGATCGCAGGCGGGTTGGAACGCTTCTGAACTTGAGGTAAATTCATAGGCGGTCGGAGACGGCTGCAGCTGCGCAGGGCGGCCGTCGAGGAGAAGATTATGAGCAAAGACCTCTCCCGCAGAAAATTTCTGGAAAAGATTGGCTTCGGAACCGCAGCTGGTACGGGCTTCTGGCTGCTCAAGGATGTGGCGCACGCCGGCACGGCGGCGCTGCCTTCCCGGACACTGGGACGCACGGGCGCCAAGGTCTCGATCCTGGCCTTCGGATGCGGCAGCCGGTTCCTTATGTATGAGGAGGAGGACAAGGCGCTGGCGGCGCTGAATCGCGCCCTTGACTTGGGCATTACTTACGTGGACACGGCGTATGCCTACGGAGACGGCAAGAGCGAAAGCCGGGTCGGGCAGGTGATGGCGTCGCGGCGGAAGCAAGTGTGGCTGGCCACGAAGATTCCGGATCGCACGCGCGACGAATTCATGAGGCGGCTGGAGGGTAGTTTGAAACGGCTGCGCGTGGATCGGGTGGATCTGCTCCACATTCACAGCCTGCGCCAGGCCGACGACCTGGCGAGGATCGAGGCGCCCGACGGTGCACTCAAGGGGTTGCTGGAAGCGCGCGAGCAGAAGATGACGCGCGCCATCGGCATGACCAGCCATACCAATGGAGAGGTCCTGGCCCAGGCGATTGAGCGGCACGACCTGGATTGCGTGCAGATGGCCCTGAACGCCTCTCGCAACGGGCGGTTTGAAGAGCTGGCCCTGCCGGCCGCAAACAAGAAGAACCTGGGCGTGATTGCCATGAAGGTGACCGGGCAGGAGTTCCTGGTGGGCAGTGGCGCGGGGAAGGCGGACATGAATTTCTTGCTGCGCTATTCCATGAGCCTGCCGGTCACCACGGCGGTGGTGGGAATGCCGCGTTTGGAGATGCTCGAACATAACACCGAGGTTGCGCGGAGCTTCGCAGCTCTCAACCAGCAGGAGATGGAACGCTTGCGCCGAGAACTCATGCCCTCGCGGGAGGGATTGGAGCACAAGCTGGTCGGGCACTTAGATGGGCCGACGATGAATCCCGAAGTGTTTTTTGGGTGATGGCCGGGCAACAATTGTGGCCCGCGCGCGTCTGACCGCCATCGCGAAACCGACCCGGAGATTAGCGCGGGCCGTGATTCGTCCGCAGTCTGAGCAAACTCAGGTTCCGAACCTCTCGGCGGCGCGGGCTTTCGCTTTGGCTGTTTCTTCTTCTCGATTCTTTGGGGGAGCGTTGGTTTCGAGTGTGCGGAGAAGACGAGTGGAGATGGCGGCGATCTCCTCGACCGCAGCCTGGAACGAGGCTTCGTTGGCCTTCGACGGTTTGTTAAATCCGCTGATTTTTCTCACGAACTGCAGCGAAGCAGCTCGAACCTCTTCGTCAGTGACTGGCGGATCGAAGTTGAAAAGGATTCTGATGTTTCTGCACATTCACTTGACCTCAAGGA
>DASQPN010000093.1:0-54812 GCA_035643915.1 Terriglobales bacterium
CAGGATCTGCGGCTTCATGTCGTACGACACAACCGCAATCCAGTCATTCGGTTTCAGGGTGGCGGCGAAATTGTATGACGCATTCAGCGCTTCATACATGTAGTTCAGATTGGTCGATGCGTACTCGATCAGCATGACCGCAGTGATCGGCGCCGCCGATTGGTTGAAGTTTGAAATCGCCTGGGGATTGCCGTCTTCCGATATCCTGAAGTTCTCTTTCTTCAGCCCCGGCACAAACTGCCCGTCCTTGGTCGTGACCAGCACATCCAGGTTGACCAGCGGCACGTCCACCTTGATGGAGTAATCCGGCATCCCCTCGATCTTCTTGGGCTTGTCCGGAGCGGGCGGAGGAGGCGGCTCGTCTTTTTTCTTGGGGACAGCGTACGGGCCGACATCGCTGCCTGGCCCGCCGGCTTCCGGAGGGGCTTCCTGCTGGTTGGGATTCTGCTGGGTATTGGCGGGCGGCTGCTGGGACTGATCCTGGGCGCAGGTCCCGGTGGCCACCAGTCCGAAAACGCTGAACATCAGCACTGGCAACAATTTACAGAGGATGTGTTTACGCATGGTCCCCACTGCGTTCCCTCGACGCGGTTACGAAAGTAAACATTCTCTCGTAATATTCTTGATGGTACTATAGACGCAAAGCGGCGCGATTGGGATGTTTTGCGGGGCCCAACGCGCTCCTCCTCCCGGCAACGACTTGCCATCGTTCGGAGTCTAAACGGATTGCTGGGCTTGAGCCACATGGTCAGGCCTTCGGGGTAATTTCATGAGAAGAGTTGTTCTCCCGTTCATCGCTTTTTGCTGCATCTGCACCCTGGTTGCGGCCGGGGCCGAAACTCCCACTGCACAGCTGGCTCCCAAGACGACGGAAACGATTCCCGTCAGCCAGATTCACACGGGCATGCGCGGGGTTGCCTACACGGTGTTTCAAGGCACCAAGCCCGAGGCCATGGACGTCGAAGTCCTGGGCGTTCTGAAGAACATGAACGGCCCCAAAGGCGACATCATTCTCATCCGGCTGCACGGCGCCAAAGTTGAGTACACGGGCGTGGTCGCCGGAATGAGCGGCAGCCCGGTTTACTTGGATGGCAAACTCGCGGGCGCGCTGGCCTTCCGTATTGGTGAGTTCTCGAAAGAGCCTATCGCCGGCGTAACCCCGATCGCCGACATGCTCGAGATCAACGCCTTCGATAAGAGCCCGGGCGGAGCTTCGCCGTCCGCCAGTGCCGGGTCCGGAAATCGAGCGACCAAAACCGCCGGGCCGGGAGAACCTTTGAGCCTCCCCATCCAGAACTACGCCAACTATCTGAAGCCCATCGAGGCTCCGCTTGTGTTCAACGGGTTTAGCGAAGAAACCGTGAAGCTCTTCGCCTCGCAGTTCGCGTCGGCAGGCATCGTTCCCGTGATGGGGGCCGGTTCCGTCAGTGACGCGAAACAGCCCGAGCCACTCGAGCCCGGATCGGCCATCAGCGCGATTCTGGTGCGGGGCGACATGGACATCGCCGCCACCTGCACCATCACCTATCTCGATCCCCAGCGTCTGCTGGCCTGTGGACACCCGCTGCTGCAGTTCGGCAGCGTCGACCTGCCCATGAACAAGGCCGACGTACTGGCCACGCTTCCTTCGCCGCTGAATGCCTTCAAGATCGTCAACACCACCGAGCCGGTCGGAGCCTTCGTGCAGGACCGCCACACCGGCATCATGGGCCTGCTGAACAAACAGCCCGACATGATCCCGGTGACGCTGACCATCAAGAATGGCGACGCGACCAAAGAGATTCACTACGAAGTGCTGAACAATGCGCGCCTTAGCCCGGTGGCCATGATGGCGACGGTTTTCAACGCGCTGCATGGGATCAACGACTACGGCGAGGAAACCACCTACCGTCTCAAGGGCCTGATCAGCGTTAAGGGTTATCCGGACGTGAAGCTGCAGAACATGTTCGCCCCGACCGATTCCGGACAGCCAGCCGCGTTCCTGGCCGCGCTCTCGCTGGGCGATCGCTTTGGCCGCATCTACGACAACCCGTTCGACGTGCCTGCGGTGAAGGCCGTGAAGCTCGACTTCGACCTCGTCAAACAGCGCCGCTGGGCTCGGCTTGAGAGCGCGCGTACCGACCTGACGGAAGCCCGTCCGGGCGACGAAATCACGGTTGAGACCGTGCTGGCCCCTTATCGCGGCGATCGGGTGGTGCTCCAGATCCCGATCAAGATTCCGACGTCGGCCTCCAAAGGCCCCCTCCGTATCCTGGTGAGCGATGGCGATACGCTCGACCGCATGCGGCGCGGCATGCCCATGATGGCCCGCAAGCTCGACCTCGCTTCAACCATCGCGCTGCTCAACAAAGAACACTCCAATAACCGCGTCTATGTTTCGCTGCTCGAGGCGGATCCGGAGGCCATGGTGGCTGACAAGGTCATGCCCACCTTGCCGCTCTCCGTCATGAACGTGATGGACGGTATGCGGGGCACGCAGGAGATGGTGGTGCTGGGCGAGTCGCAGGTCAACGAGGCCGCGACTCCGCCACTCGACTTCGCCGTCGCCGGCGCGCAGGTGCTGACGATTACGATCAAGTAGCGTTAACCTTCGTGTCTCGCTGGTCCCGGGGCCGTGTTACTCTGAACTTTCCCGCGCCACATACTGCAGATTGAGGTACAGACTTGCACATTCACTCGCGGATGTTTGTCATCCTGCTCGCCCTCTTCCTGACCCCTGCCGCCTTCGCCGAAGGCACCCGCACGTGGGAACAATCGAAGTTCGAAGAACTCGCCAAAGGCACCGCCACCGGCGTCGCCATCCGCAGCGCGGGCGGCTTGGAACTCGCGCCAGCATTCAGATCGCTCTACACAGCACCCTCGACCTACATCTGGTCGATCGCCTCCGATGAGGCTGGGGATATCTACGCCGCCGCCGGTTCGCCGGCGCGCGTGTATCGCATCACGCCCGAAGGCCAGGCCACGACCATCTTCGAACCGACCGAGTTGCAGGTGCAGGCGTTGCTGGTCGACAACCATGGCGTGGTCTACGCGGGGACCGCGCCCGACGGCAAGGTCTATAAGATCGAAAGACGGGCGGGACCGAAGGCCGACACCGCCAAGGCGAGTCCCCCGGACAAATCCAAGGGGCAGGTTGATCCCAACTGGACCTCTTCCGTGTATTTCGATCCTGGCACCAAGTACATCTGGGACCTTGCCCTCGACAGTTCGGGCGACATCTTTGTCGCGACCGGCGATAAAGGCGAGATCTATCGGGTTACGCCCAAGGGCGATCACTCGGTGTTCTTCAAGAGCGACGAAGCCCACATCCGCGTGCTGGCACTCGACCCCAAGGGGAACCTGATTGCCGGTTCCGACGGCAGCGGCCTCGTCTATCGCATCGCGCCTTCGGGCGAAGCTTTCGTGCTCTACAGCGCGCCCAAGAAGGAAATTACCGCGCTCGCGCTGGACGATGCGGGCAACATTTACGCTTCCGGGGTGGGCGAGAAGCGTCCCAGCTCCGGGATAATGCCGGGATTCGGGCAGCCCGCGGGCCCCACACCATCCACTTCCCCAGGCGCGACCCTGCCGCCAGGGATCGTGATCACACCGACGCAGTCCATGGTGGGGGGGATGATGAACTTCCCTGCGCCCGGGGCAGGCGCCACCGGCGGTTCTGAGATCTACCGCATTGCCCCCGACGGCTCCCCCACCCGCCTGTGGACGTCGCGCGAAGACATCGTCTACGCCCTGGCGTTCGATCCGCAGGGGCGTCTCCTCGCCGGTACCGGCAATCGCGGCCATATCTTCGCAATGAAGAACGAAGACGATTTCACCGATCTGCTCAAAGCGGGCGCTTCGCAGGTGACCGCCTTCGCCAAAGCACCGGGGGGCGGCCTGTACGCCTCCGGCAGCAACCTGGGCAAGATCTTCGTGCTGGGCCCTGCGCCCCAGACGGGAGGCACCTACGAGAGTGACGTCTTCGATGCGAAGATCTTCTCGCGCTGGGGACGCGCCGATTACCGGGGAACGGGAAACATCGAATTGTTCGCTCGCAGCGGCAACGTCGACAACCCCGACCGTAACTGGAGTCCTTGGAAGAAAATCGACAACCAGAGCAGCGAGACCGGTATTCCTGCGGCCCGCTTTGCGCAGTGGAAGGCAGTGCTGCACTCCGGAAGCACGGCGCCGCGCTTGGACAGCGTCACCCTCAATTACTTGTCGAAAAACATGGCGCCGGACATCGATGATGTCGGGGTGCAGGTCGCCGTCCGTTACCTGCCGCTTCCGAAGCCGATGGGCGCAGCGGTGGACATGAGCGGTGGGGCCACTGGGATAAACCCCGCCCTGCCACGCTTCGAGCCTCCCGTACCCACCTCTCACGACCGCGATTCCCTGGGCGTCAAATGGGTGGCGCACGATGACAATGACGATCAACTCACTTACTCGCTTTACTATCGTGGCGACGGCGAGACTCGCTGGCTCCTGCTGAAGGATGGCCTGACGGACAAGTTCTACTCCTTTGACGCTAGCCTGCTGCCCGACGGCGGCTACACCTTCAAGGTCGTCGCCTCCGACGCTCCTTCACATACACCCGGCGAAGCTCTCACGGCCGAGAAGGAGAGTTTGCGGGTCGAGGTCGACACCACTCCGCCGCGCGTCGAAAATCTTGCCGCCGCGGCTGAGGGCGACAAGATTCATGTAACGTTCCGCGCGGTCGACAGCTTCTCCGCCATCAAGCGCGCCGAGTACTCGATCGACGCCGAAGACTGGCAGTACGTGGAGCCGGCGGGTCAATTGGCGGATGCCAAGGCCGAGAGCTACGATTTCAAAGTCACGATTCCAGGGGATGGTGCTGGAACCGCGCCGTTCGCGGCCTCTCGAAGGGGGAAGAAGAACGAACCTTCCTCCGGACAGGTCGAGCACGTTGTGGTGGTGCGAGTCTACGACCGCTACGACAATATGAGCGCTGCGAAGACGGTGATTCGGGGCCAGTAGCGCGACCCTCGAGGTTGCGGTTCTCAGGCCTTAGAGCCTTGAGCCGCAAACAGCAGAAAGACGGGCCGCGCAGGACGCAAAGAAGAACCTCTTAGATTTCAGGCGTCGGTGGCCGAACTCGCCGGGTGGAGTTGATCGGCGTTCCTTAGGTCGGGGAACAGCCAGGCCCAGAGCGCGATCACAACCAGCGTCCCGACTCCACCCAGCACGACCGCAGGGACGGTCCCGAACCAGTGCGCCGTCAACCCTGACTCGAACTCACCCAGTTCGTTCGACGCTCCAATAAACAGCATGTCGACCGCGTTCACGCGCCCTCGCATCTCGTCGGGCGTGGCGATCTGCACCAAGGTCGCGCGAATGATGACACTGACCATGTCGGTGGCGCCCACCAGCAGCAGCGCGACCAGCGACAGGACGAGACTCCGCGAAATCCCGAATAGAATCGTGAACAGCCCGAAAGCCGCCACGCTCCACAACATAATTAAGCCGGCTCGTCCCCCGATCGGCCGATGCGCGAGAAACAACGCCATCATCGCCGCACCGACGCCCGGAGCACTGCGCAACAGCCCAAGTCCCCATGGGCCGGTTTTAAGAATCTCGCTGGCATAGACCGGCAGGAGCGCCACCGCGCCTCCCAGGAGTACCGCGAACATGTCGAGCGAAATCGAGCCGAGCACCACTTTCTCGCGCCAGACGTAGCGAAAGCCGGCCAACACGGTGATCAGGCTCATTTCTTCTGCGGGTCGAGCCTGGCTTTTCGAGTGGATGCGCAGGGTGGCAGCCAGGGCGATCAGGCTTGCAATGAGGGACGCTCCATACACCACGGATGGGCCGCGAAAAATGGCGTACAGGACTCCGCCCACGGACGGGCCCAGGATAAATGCGGCCTGCAACGTGCTCGCGTTCCAGGCGACTGCCTTTGAAAAGTACTCCACGGGGACCAACTGCGGAAGGAGCGCACGACTCGCCGGCCAGTTGAAACAGCGCACAATTCCGAGCAGGAGCAACACCCCGTAGATCAAGTGGACAGAACGCATATCGCGCAGTGTGATTGCCAGGAGCAGGCCGGAGCAGAGAATGAATCCGAAATAGCAGATCAGGAGCAACCAGCGGCGGTCGCGGCGATCGGCGGCGTGTCCGGCGACCAGGAACAGCAGAACTCCCGGCAGGAATTGCGCCAGACCCACCAGGCCGAGGTCGAGCGCCCGATGCGTGATCTCGTACACCTGCCATCCCACCGCCACCGATTGCATCTCCAGCGCCGTCACGATGAAGAAGCGGGCGACCTGGTACCGAGTGAAGTCGGGATAGGCGAAGTCGCCCGTGCCGGCGAGTGAAGTCTCCGATTCCCCCATCGGGTTCTACTTTGCCACAAACCGGGCGCGATGGAGCGACGGGCGGCCCGCGCCCGTCGGCGCTAAGCGTCTGACCCACGGCTTTCGCAGGGCAAGCCCGAATCGACCAGCTAGAATGAACTCGTGCTTGATCTGTTCCGCGCCCGAACGAGGGATTGGTCACGAGTGGTATCCGCGCACACCTGCGTCGTCCCGTGTATCTCGCTCCCGCAGCCCTTCCGAAGCCCGGTCAGGCCTACTCGCGTCTATAATCCCGCTTTGGCCAAGTGCTAGCCGACCCGTGCAATCTGCGGCCTTTCATGCGCTTCGAACTCTTCATCGCGACTCGCTACCTACGCGCCAAACGCCGTCAGGCGTTCATTGGCGTGATCACCGCCATCTCGGTGGTCGGGGTTGCTGCCGGCGTCGCCTCGCTCATCGTGGCGTTGGCCATCAACAACGGCTTCCGTCAGGACTTGCAGCAGCGGCTTTTGGGTTCAACTTCCCACGTAAACCTGCTGCGCGTCGAGAGCGACGGCATCCGGAACTGGCGTCCGCTCATCGACCGCCTGAGCAAAGAGCCGCACGTGGTCGCCGCTGCACCGGTGATCTATGAGCAGGTGCTGATCTCGCGCGGTCCGCGGGCCCGCGGAGCGGTGCTGCAGGGATTGATTCCTGCCTACCAGCGCAAGGTCAGCGACCTGCTCGACACAGTGAAGATCGGGTCGGTGGATGCCTTGGATGAGGCTCCGCAGGCCTCGGCAGCGCCGGCCGAAACGAAGGGCTTGCCAAGCTCACCTTCCGCAGCCGTGGGCGCCCGTGCCACACCGTCGGCACAAACCGAACCGTTGCCCGACTCCATGGCCGCCGTCGGCCAGCGGGTCGCTTCCATGCCGCCCATCATTCTCGGCAAAGACATGGCCGACGATCTGGGCGCGAGCGTCGGCTCGGTCGTTTTGGTGACCAGCCCTCAGGGCGAGCTGACGCCCTTCGGCATGGTACCCAAGTACAGCCGCTTCCGGGTCGTGGGGATCTTCAATTCCGGTTTCTACGACTACGACAGGTCGTGGGCCTTCACCCGGCTGTCGGACGCGCAACGGCTCTTCGGCCTGGGAGACCTCATCTCTGTGATCCAGTTCAAAGTGGATGACATCTACAAGGCTGACCGGGTCGCGAAAGATCTCGAACGGGCGGCGGGCAAGGGTTTCATGGCCACCAGCTGGATGGAGCAGAACAAGGCGCTGTTCCGCGCCCTGCGCCTGGAGCGCGTGGTGACATTCATCACGATCGGCCTGATTGTGTTCGTGGCTGCGCTGAACATCCTGATCTCCCTCATCATGATGGTGATGGAGAAGACCAAGGACATCGCGGTGCTCATCTCGATGGGCGCTCGCAAGGCGCAAATCCGCCGCCTGTTCGTGGCGCAGGGGGTTCTCATTGGTCTGATCGGGACCGCGATCGGTTTGGTGCTGGGCTATGCCCTGTCGTGGGCCGGCGCCCGCTACCACCTCATCTCACTCGCTCCCGAGGTGTACTCCATCGACTACGTTCCGTTCGCAGCGCGCCTGATCGACGGCGTGCTGGTGGCGCTGGTCGCAATCGGTGTTTCTTTTGTGGCCACCTTGTACCCTTCCTGGTCTGCGGCCCGCATCCTGCCCGCAGAAGCGCTGCGCTACGAGTAACGGCCGGGGCGGTACCAACGGGCTACTCAAGCAATCTGCACGGTTCGTTTTCTGGGCTTACCCTGCACGGACTTGCGACCTGTGACCAACGTCACATTGCACGGGTCCATATTGGGTATACAGTTTCCGGCATAGGAGCGTCTGAGTGGGGAAGGGCGGCATTCCGGCACGCCCCGTGGTCTAATGGAAACGAGGCAACCCAGATGCATCGAAGATTTGCTGGCGGTTTCCCCGCTGCCAGCTCGCGGGTTCGAACCGCTTCCTGTATCGAAGGAGAAGCCGGTTGCATCTAAACGCCAGGGAACCCTTGTTGCGGGTAGTAAATTTGAAGAAGGTCTTTCGCTCAGGCGAGTCGGACCTGGTGCTCTTTGAGAACTTGTCCTTCGCAGTCGAGAAGGGAGAAATGCTGGCCATCGTTGGCGAGTCAGGCGCGGGCAAGAGCACCTTGTTACACATCCTGGGCGCGCTTGAACGTGCTTCTCAAGGTGACGTATACTGCGCCAACTTGCGTTTGAATTCGCTGGCGGATGACGCCGCGGCGGATTTTCGCAACCGTGAAATCGGCTTTGTGTGGCAGTTTCACTATCTGCTCCCCGAATTCACGGCCCTGGAGAACGTGGCGATGCCGTTGCTGTTGCGTGGGCAGCCCTGGTCGGCGGTTCAGGGAGAAGCAACGCGCTGGCTGCGCGAGGTGGGGCTGGAGCAGCGCGGGCATCATCGTTCGGGAGAGCTATCCGGCGGTGAGCAACAGCGAGTGGCTCTGGCCCGGGCGCTTATCACTCAACCCAAGTTGTTATTGGCGGATGAGCCCACCGGAGACCTCGATGCGCGCACGGCCGAATCGGTTTTCGAATTGATTGCCAGATTACATCGCGACTATCAGCTTACTTCCCTCGTCGCGACTCACAATCTCGCTTTTGCGCGTCGTTGCCGCCGCGTGTTGCGGTTCCATCAGGGCCGTATGGAAGAAGTCGTACCGGAATCGCTGCCTGCATGAGCGGTGTGTGAGCTCCTGCGGCGCCGGGCGGAAAGGACGGGTGGCGGGTTTTGACTTCGGGGGCGAGTGGCAATGCAGAAATCGGGCCTGAGTGCCATAGCACCGGAGTGCCATGAGTCACTCCACCCATAGAAAAACGTTTCGGGGGGGTTGGGTTCGTGGCCTTTTGATTGCATAATGTTGTTAGGGCCAAGAGTTCTCGGGGGGGCAGCCGGTTCTGACTCCCAGGAGGGCTCAGGGGGAAGGGGCTATATGTTCGAACGCTACACGGAGAAAGCAAGGCGCGTAATCTTTTTCGCGCGCTACGAAGCGAGCCAGTTCGGGTCTCCCTACATCGAGACCGAGCACTTGCTACTCGGACTGCTGCGCGAAGACAAGGCCCTGACGAATCGCTTCCTGCGCTCTCATGCTTCGGTTGAATCGATCCGCAAGCAGATTGAAGGACACACCACGATCCGGGAGAAGGTCTCGACCTCGGTTGACCTGCCCCTGAGCAATGAATGCAAGCGCGTGCTCGCGTACGCCGCGGAAGAAGCCGAACGCTTGTCGCACAAGCATATTGGAACCGAACATCTTCTATTGGGATTGCTGCGTGAGGAAAAGTGCTTTGCTGCGGAAATTCTGCATGAGCGCGGACTGCGGCTCCCGACCATTCGAGAAGAGTTAGCCCGGACCAGCCAGGAGAAAGCTCAGCCTCAGCGGCAGCGCGAGTCTTCCCTGCTGGCCGAATTTTCGCGCGACTTGACCCAGGCCGCGATGGACAGCCAACTCGATCCGCTGGTTGGACGAGAAGGCGAAGTCGACCGCGTCATCCAGATTCTCTGCCGTCGCACCAAGAACAACCCAGTGCTGATCGGTGAGCCGGGCGTAGGCAAGACCGCGATCGTGGAAGGCCTGGCGCAACGCATCGCGGACGGCGAAGTTCCGTCGTTCCTGGCCGACAAGCGCATCCTTGCTCTCGACCTCTCTTTGATCGTCGCCGGCACCAAATACCGCGGTCAGTTCGAAGAGCGCCTGAAGACCATCATGAAGGAACTGATGGAGTCCCAGAACGCCATCATCTTCATCGATGAGTTGCACACGCTGGTGGGCGCCGGATCGGCGGAAGGATCACTCGATGCTGCCAACATCCTGAAGCCCGCGCTTTCCCGCGGCGAGATTCAGTGCATCGGCGCAACCACTCCTGGCGAATACCGGAAGTCGATCGAAAAGGACCGTTCCCTCGAACGTCGCTTCCAGGCTGTGAAAGTGCCGCCGCCGGACGAAATTAACGCCACCAAGATTCTGTTCGGGATTAAGGATCGCTACGAGAAGTTTCACGCCGTCACCTATACCGACGACGCCATCAACTTCGCGGTCTCGCATTCGAACCGCTACATCCCGGACCGCTTCCTGCCTGACAAGGCCATTGACCTCATCGACGAGGCCGGGGCGCGCGTGAAGCTGCGCCAGACCTCGCTGCCGGAGGACATCACCGAAGTGCAGAAGCGCATAAAGTTCATCGTTCACCGGATGGAGAACGCCATCGCGAATCACGAGTTCGAGAAGGCGCGCTTCTACTCGGACGAGGAACGCAAAGAGCGTGAGAACCTGCGCGCTCTTCGCGAAAAATATCATCTCGACGAATCTTCCACCGGAGTGGTCGGCCGCGAGGACATCGAGGACGTGGTCTCTCGCTGGACCGGGGTGCCGGTCATGTCGATCAAGGAAGAAGAGTCGCAGAAACTGCTGCGCATTGAAGAAGAGCTGCATAAGCGGATCATCTCGCAGGACAAGTCGATCACGGCCCTTGCCCGCGCCATCCGCCGCAGCCGCGCCGGCCTGAAAAGCCCGAACCGGCCGATCGGGTCGTTCCTGTTCCTTGGCCCCACGGGGGTCGGCAAGACCGAAGTCGCGCGCACGCTGGCCCAATTCATGTTCGGCAGCGAGAAGTCGTTGGTCCGCTTCGACATGTCCGAGTTCATGGAAAAGCACTCGGTCTCGAAACTGATCGGCTCGCCTCCGGGATACGTGGGCTACGAAGAGGGCGGACAACTTACCGAGCGAGTAAAGCGTGCCCCGTATTCGGTGGTCCTGCTCGACGAAATCGAGAAGGCGCATCCGGACGTGTTCAACATTCTGTTGCAAGTCTTTGAAGACGGCCAGCTCACCGACGGCCTGGGCAACACGGTGGATTTCAAGAACGCGATCATCATCATGACGTCGAACATTGGCGCCCGGCACCTGCAGAGACGCGAGGGCCTGGGATTCCAGTCGTCGAAGGAAGACATGGTTTCCGAGAAGGTGGAAGACCTCGTGAAGAACGAAGTCAAGCGCACCTTCAATCCAGAGTTCCTGAACCGGTTGGACGAGATCATCCTGTTCACCGCCCTGGGCGAGAGCGATCTGATCCAGATCCTCGAACTCATGGTCAGCCAGCTGAACCAGAACCTGGCCCAGCGCTCCATCACGGTGACTGTGGCCGACGAAGCCAAGAGGTGGATCCTCAGCCAGACCCTGACCGACCGCAGCTACGGAGCCCGTCCGCTGCGCCGCGCGCTGCAGAAGTACATCGAGGACCCGCTCTCGGAGGCGCTGATCCAGGGCACCATCACGACGCGGCCGGCCTTCATCGAAGTCTTCCTCGACGGCAACAAGCTGTACTACCGTCCAGTGGACTCGGAGAAGACCGAGGGTGTGCTGCTGTACGAGAACTAGCGGCCAGCTTTCAGCCATCAGCCGTCAGCGAAAAGCTGGCGGCTTTTGCTTTGCCAGGTAACACCCTGATCTTCAGGCTGGAAAGCCTTGCCACCCTTTTCACTTCCCTGCCGGCGTGTACCTAACTCCCAACTGATCAAACAGGAAGCCGAATACGTCGGCGCCTTGCTCGATCTGTTCATCCAAGGCTGTGCCGAAGCCATGCCCGGCGCTCGCTGTGGTTCGCAGCAGGATGGGGTGATCGGAACGGTTCGCCGCCTGAAGGCGTGCGGTCATTTTTCGCGACTGCATGGGGTTCACGCGGTGGTCGTTTTCTCCCGTGGGCATCAGGATCGCGGGATAGGCTGTGCCATCCTTTACGTGGTGGTAGGGAGAGTAGGCGTAAAGCGCCTTGAACTGTTCGGGATCTTTCACCGTGCCGAATTCGGTTACGTTGAAGGCGCCGTTGGGGTCGAGTTCGACGCGCAGCATGTCGTAGATGCCGACGTAGGAAACCACGGCGCGGAAGAGCGCGGGGTGCTGGGTGAAGGCCGCGCCCATTAGCAGGCCGCCGTTGCTGCCGCCGAGGATGGCAAGGCGGGCGGGTGAAGTGTAGTTCTGGTCGATGAGAAATCGGGCACAGGCAATGAAATCGTCAAACACATTCTGCTTGCGCGTCAGGTTGCCCGCCTTATGCCACTCCTCGCCGTATTCGGCGCCGCCGCGCAGATTGGCAAACACAATGACGCCGCCCTGGTCGAGCCAGACCCCTGAGTCCGATCCCACGAAGTAGGGCTTGGAACTGATGCCGTAGCCCCCGTAACCCTCGAGCAGGCTGGGGTTGCTCCCATCGAGGCGTGTGCCTTTGCGGCGGATGATGTTGACCGGCACCCGGGTCCCGTCTTTCGAAGTGGCAAAGTCGCGCACCACTTCGGCATCGTCGAACTTGACCGGTGAGGTCTCGTAGAGCGCGGTGCGGACGGTCTTGGCGGTGGCGGCGTCAAAGCGGTACCAGGCGGCCGGCTCAAGATAAGTGGAAGTATAGAAGAGCACATTGCCGCTGCCGATCGAGACGACTTGGCCGATCGCTGAGATCGGAGGCAGTGGCGGGGCCGCAAGCGCATGGCCCTCAGGGTCGAAGACCCGGACGCGAGAGGGTCCGCCCATGATGTCAACCACGTACAGGCGGCCCGGAGTGGGCACGAAGTTTTCGATGGAGGCTCGGGCGGTCTCGTTGGAATCAGCGCCCGAGCTTTGCGGGACGATGACTTTGGCGTGGGCAAGATTCAGATCAGTGAGCGGCAGACGCAGAATCTGGCCACGCGGCGCGTCCTTGCGAGAAAGCAGGTAAAGCTCGTCGTCCGCTCCCACCTTCGCCGCTACGATTCCATCCTCGAAGCGCGTGACCTGGGTCCATTTGCCGGCGGCGTCCCGTCCATAGTGGGCGACTTCGCCGCCATCGCCGTTGGCTACGGCGGCGACCAGCCAGCGGCCGTCCGCGCTGGCGCGCAGCTGGATTTCGGCGATGCGCGGGAAATCCTTGCCGATGACGTAGGTGTCTTGCTGGGGCGCGGCGCCGAGCTTGTGAAAGTAGACCTGCTGATAGAAGTTGGCATCTTCCGGTGCACGCTCGTTCCCCTGCGGATAGCGCGTGTAATAGAAGCCGGACCCGTCGGCCTTCCATTCAAGACTGCCACCCGCCGTCGCAAAGTTCACGCGCGGGATGACGTCGGAGAGTTGCCGGCCGGTGGCGACTTCGAAGACGTGAGCCGAACTATCTTCTGAACCATTCTCGGAGAGAGCCGCGGCGACGTATTTGCCGTCGAGGGACGGTACGTAGAAATCCACCGAGAGTGAGCCCTTGGCGCTCACCGCGTTGGGATCGAAAATGACCTTCGCGCCGGCGGGATCGTCGGCGGAGCGCAGGGCCACCAGGGTGGGCTGCTGCTGCGGTGGCTGGTACCTGATGGCAAACAGAGTTCCACCGCGGAATTGCAGGTCAGAGTAGGCAGCGGACTCGCCGGCCGCGAGCTGCTTGAGGCGCTCTCTGATCAGAGGGCGCGCTGCCAGCTGGTCAAAATATTCGCGGGTGCGGGCGTTCTCGGCGGCGCTCCACTGCTTGACGGCGGGATCATCCCAGTTCTCCAGCCAGCGATAGTCGTCGGTGACTTTGACGCCCTGGTATTCGTCGATGACGGGACGCTTCGGTGTGGCGGGCGGAGCTGGGACGGATGGCGCCTGGGCCAGGGCGGTCAGGGACAACAGGAAGATTGTCAGGGAAGAGCGCAGCACGTTTCGCATAAGAGAGCCCTCTTTCTGTAGGTCGGAGGCCGTTCTCAGGCTTCAGTCGTTGATCGCCTGATATGCCAGTGCGTGCACCTGATGATCGAGGGTCAAGTCGCCGGTCGGGTGCAATTGCCCCATGAAGATCACGATCATTTGTTCTTTCGGGTCAATGGAAAACGCGGTGTAGAAAAAACCTCCCCAGTTGTACTCTCCCGGCGACCCTAGTTCGGAGAGCGGTCCCTTCACGCCTTCGACTCCGAACCCGAGCCCGAAGCCCTGGTCCACACTGATTTTTCCCAATTGATCCTGGCTCATGAGTTCGATCGACTTGCGGCTGACCAGCCGCATATTTCCCACCTTGCCGCCATCCAGCATCATCTGGCAGAAGCGCGCATAGTCGGCGGCCGTCGAAACCAGACCGGCACCACCCGAGAAGAGCTTCTTGGGAGCACGGTACGGGTAGTCGGCTGAATAGATAAAAAATCCTTCCGCAATGGGCGAATCGGGGAAGCGCTTGAGGCCTTTCTCCGCATCGTAGGTGTACGCCGTGGCCAACCGCTCCAACTTATGATCGGGTGGATAGAAATAAGTGTCCTTCATCCCGAGCGGCTCAAAAATGCGGGCACGAAAGAATTCGTCCAGGGGTTTACCGGAAACGACTTCCACCAGGCGGCCGAGGACGTCAACTCCCAAGCTATATTCCCAGCGCTCCCCGGGGTTGAACAGCAGCGGGATTGCGGCGAGGCGCTTCACGCTGTCCTCAATGGAGCCGTCGTAGGGCAGTAGCCCGCTCGCGACGTTGGCACTCTTGTACAGGGGGCCAAGTTCGGCATTCCACTGGTAGGTGAGTCCCGAGGTGTGCCGCAGAAGGTCGCGGATCGTGATCCCTCGGGTTGCGGGGATCGAGTAGGGCTCGCCGGCGGCGGGTTTGACCAGCACTCTCGGATTCTTGAACTCGGGCAGATACTTCGAGACGGGGTCGCTGAGAAGGAAGTGCCCCTCTTCGTACAGCATCATCACCGCCAGGCTCGTGATGGGCTTGGTCATGGAGCAGATACGGAACATCGTGTCCGTGCGCATCGGCTTGCCGGCTTCGCGGTCCATCATGCCCTGCGCCTTGAACCAGGCCACGTGTCCGCGGCGCACCACCATCGTGACCCCGCCCGCGATGCGCTGGTCGTCGATGTCGTGCTGGACCGCCGTGCCGATCCGCTCGAGACGGTCGAGGGAAAGTCCCACGGCCTCGGGTTTGGCGATCGGCAGCTCTTGCGCGATCGCGCAGGCGGTTAAGACAAGCAAGGAGATCAGCAATGAAGCTCTGGTTTTGGGGTTGATTGGGCAGGGAGAATTCATGGGCCCTCTTGCTCCTCTCGTCGTCCATGGTCGGAAACTGCGGGGCTCGTGATTGTATACCGAGGCAGGCCTTCCTCGTCATTTCTGCACTCGGATGAGCGAATCCTCACCGTTCGGGAACGATCTGAGGGAGCCGCTCCTGCCGTCGCCAGCGAAGCGGATCTTCTTTGCGACCGGCAGGGTAAAGATTGAATCTAGTCAGTAGCTCGGCTGGCGTCCGCGACTCCATCCCTGGGAAGAGGGACCATGGAAAAGATCAACATCGCCGACAAGTTTGCCAAGATCACTGAATACTGGAAGCCCTACATCGCCGGTGAGCTCAACGGCCAACTGGTAAAACTCGACAAGCTGAAGGGCGAGTTCGTCTGGCATCATCATGAGAACGAGGACGAGCTGTTCCTGGTGGTCAAAGGGCGCTTTCGCATGGAACTGCGCGACCGGCACATCTGGCTGGAGGAAGGCGAGTTCCTGGTCGTGCCGCGCGGGGTCGAGCACCGGCCGGTCGCCGACCAAGAAGCCTGGATCATGCTATTCGAGCCCGCGTCCACTCTGAACACGGGCAACCTCGAGAACGAGCGTACGCTTCACCACCTGGAGCGCGTGTAAGCGCCCGCACCCAGACGTAATCTTGCTTGCTTGGCTAGGTTCCGAGTAACCTGGAAGGGGAATCGAACTGCTTGCCTATGGAACTGATCGTCTACTCCGCCTTCTGGTGTGCCGATTGCCGCAAAGCCAAGAGCTTCTTGGACCGGCACAACATTCCCTACCGAGAGATCGACATCGAAACCACACCGGGTGCGGCCGAGCGGGTGGTCCAGGAGACCGGCAAGCGGGCCATCCCCCAGTTTGTGATCGACGGGAAGTGGGTCCAGCCTTACAGTCCGGCGGAGGGCTTCCTGTACGACGAGATGGCCCGCCGGCTGCACATCGGGGAACCCTGACACAGGGCCCGCTCAAGCCGTCAGCACTGCTGCTAAGTCTCTGAAATATAGAGCCATCTGGGGTACATCGCCTTCCGTGCCTAGGGAAAACCGTCCTCATCCTGCATGATGGAGGGGTAGCACGAACCGCCTCTGGCCCCCACCCTCCCCCAGTTAGCGTCAACCGCACCAAACCACTATGTCCGAGCAAGGACCGATGCCCGAAGTCGACCAGGCGGCCGAAAGCTGGACCTGGCTGATCGAATCCGCCGTAGGCCTGCTTTTGCTGATTGGCACTGGTGTGGTAGTGCAGTATTACGCACCGCCCGCGACCACTGACTTGCAGGATCAGGTCCACCAGCTCCATCAGCAGGTGGAGACGCTCCAGCAGGAACAGGCGATGCCGGTGATGGTTCTAAACCGCTATCGCAATTCGATTTGCTATGTCTTCGGAATCTATGAGGTGGGTTTTCCACACCAGGCTCCGAGGCTCAGGGCACGTGTTTCGGGCACCGGGTTCGTGGTTGCCAATGGACTATTGGCGACCAACCGGCACGTGGCCGAACCCTGGTATGGAGATCCGGAAGCCGACGCGCTGATTCGTCGCGGAGCCGTGGCGTCGCTCGAAAAGCTGGTCGCGTTCTTCCCCGGCTCTCCGACGCCTTTTGAAATCACGCCCACGGTTGTTTCTGCGCACAGCGATCTGGCGGTGCTTCACCTGGAATCCACGCCCTGGACGCGCGGGCTTGCGCCTCTTCCTCTCGCCCGGCGGCCCACGCCCCCGGGAGAACTGGTCACCGTCATCGGATATCCCATGGGGGTCGCAGGAATGGTCGCGAAATCGCCCACCGAAGTATATGAACGGCTGGCTTACCGTCATGATGACATCAGCGCGGCCAGCGAACTTGCTGCCCTGTCTCTGATCCGCCCATCGGCCACTGTAGGCCACCTCGGGGATGTGGTGGGCGACAAGCTGATCTATGATGCGCCCACCGCGCATGGCGGCAGCGGTGGACCGGTGTTCAATTCCGCGGGCCAGGTCATCGGTATCAATTCCGCCTACATTGACGGCTTTTCCGGTGGAACGCTGGGAATTTCGGTGGACGCCCTGCGTCCGCTGATCGACGCCGCCCAGAAGAAGGTCCCCGTGAGCAACCTGCATGTCAGCGAGGCTGGCGCCCAGAACTAGTTGAGACTGAACTCCTCAGAACAACCAAACAGCGAAACAATTGAACCGCACGGGTCGCAACGGAAAGCCGCGAAGCACGCGGCGATTGCCGCTCTTTGCGCGGTTTCGAAGACTGGGAGCGGGTTGCCCTTCCACTCATTCTCGAGACCTGTCGAGACCCTTGATCCACCCCGACTCGCGCACGTGCTCATCGTGCAGACGATGCAGACCGGCCGCCATCACACCCTCACGGCCAAGGTAGCCCACAAGTTTCCTGGGATCGGTTCGGTCCACGACCGGCAGTCTCCCAATATCATTGCGCAGCATTTTGGCGGACGCTTCCGAGATCATCTCATCCGGAAACGCCACAATCAAATCGCGCGAGCCGGCTTCCAGCACGCTGACAGCTCCACTCCGATGCTGGTCTAGAGCGCGCAGAACGTCCCCCCGTGTAATGATCCCCTTGAGATTGCCTTCTGCATCCACGATGAACAGTCCCTGATGGTGGCTGACCTCCGGATCGTGCTTTGCAATCCTGTCTGCCAGCTCGCCCAGAAGCATGGAGGCCGCGATGCTCGGGACATCCCGATCCATCGTCTCCGCGACTGACACCTGCTGCAGGACGTCGGTTTCGTAGTCCTGGTGGATGCGAAGCCCGCGGCGCGCTAGTTTCTCGGTCATGATGGAGGAGGTGGGCATGAACAGCATCGCCACACCGTCCGCGATCACGCTCACCAGCATCAGGGGCAGCACTGCGTTGTAGTCACGGGTGATTTCGAATGCGAAGATGATGAAGGTGAACGTCGCCCGCGAGGCCGCGCCGAACACCGCGCCCATGGCCACCAGCGCGAAGGCTCCGGCTGCGAGATTCGCCGCCGGGAACAACCGGTTCACCGCCATCGCAAAGACGCCCCCGAGGGCGGCGCTCGACATGAACATCGGAGCCAGCAAGCCTCCGGAGGTTCCTGACCCCAAGGAGATGACCACCGCGGCCGCCTTGGCGATCATGACGATCAGCAGCAACTTCAGCGCGAGTTGGGCATTCAGGATGTCGCTGATCGTGTCATAGCCCACGCCCAGGACGCGGGGCACGAAGTAGCCGATGATGCCCAGCCCCAGCGCACCGATCGCGGGCCACCACAGCTCGTCAACCGGCAGCTTCTCGAACTGATCCTCGACCCAATAGAGCAGCTTGCTGAATCCCACCGCCGTCAACCCGCAAATGACGCCCAGGACGAGATAGAACGGGAGTGCCTTGGGAATTCCGAAATCCATAGGCGCAACCGTGAACATCGGCCCTGCCCCCAGCAGTTCGTTGTGCACCGCCGTTGCCAGGGTGCTGGCAATCACCATGGGAATAAACGACCGCGACTTGAACTCAAACAGCAGGAGTTCGATCGCTAGGATCACGCCAGCGATCGGAGTGTTGAAGGTCGCCGACATCCCCGCCGCTGCGCCGCAGGCCAGCAAGACCTTGCGCTCCGACGCAGTGCTGTCGAACACCTGTCCCACCAGGGATCCGACAGCGCCACCGGTCTGAATGATCGGCCCTTCCGCGCCGAACGGTCCGCCCGTGCCTATGGCAATCGCGGCCGAAATTGGCTTCAGGATGGCCACGCGGGGATGGATTCGGCTGCGGTTGACCCGCACAGCTTCCATCGCCTCGGGAATGCCATGACCCTTGATTTTTGACGTGCCGTACTTGGCTATGAAGCCGACCATGATCCCGCCGATCGCCGGCGTCACGATCACCCACAGGCCCAGATGGTTCAGCCGCGCGCTCCCGAAGGCCGGATCCCAGCGGTGGAAGAAGAACAGGTTGGTGAACAAGCCAATCAGCTTGTACAGCAGGAAGGCAACGCCTCCGGCCAGAAGACCGATGCCGGCAGCCAGAAATGAAATCAGCGCGAGACGGAACTGTGCCGGAGTTGTAGTGGCGCTTAACGGGAGACGGGTTCCGGGCCCCGCTGCAGGACGTAACAGGTCTGGGTCACCGGGAGGAAAAGCGCCCTTTCCGGCGGATCCATTTCCGCGATTCAATTTGGACATGCTCTAGGTGGATCGTCTCCTGTTCGGAGCGGCCGGCCTGCGGTGCGAGCCTTTGGAGTTTCGGGTTCCTCGCATTGCCCGACGGAGCGCGCCCACCAGCGCTGGACCGGCCGAGCCTAGTTCTGCCCGGTGGTGCAACGACAGTTCCCGCAACACCTTCTCGCCCTTGGAAGTGAGGGCGAGCAGCACCTCGCGCCGGTCCTCGCCGTCTCGCCGCCGCCGCACATAGCCAGCGGCCGACAACCGGTTGACCAGCTCCACCGTACTGTGGTGCTGGATCTGCATGCGCTCGGCCAGTTCACCGATGGTGGGCCGCGCATCGCTGGGCAGCCCCTTGAGGCTGAGCATGAGCTGGTGTTGCCTTGGCTCCAGGCCCACGGCACGGGCCGCCTGTTCGCTGAAGGAGAGGAAGCAGCGCAGCTGATAACGCAGCTCCGCCAGAGATTCGTAATCCGACAGGGTGAGTGTTTCCATGCGGCGGATTATATCGTAGCAAGACAAGAAGGCTTCGTTATGTATCGTAACACGATATGTTTGATTTTGGAACGGCGGCTTCTACGCACTGGGAAAGCCAGTACGTCGCTCCTGCCCCCACCCCCCCGGCCTTGGACGGCTGGTCTTGCGTCATTTACAATCCTCGGTTCCTATTTTTGAACGCAGGGGGGAGCTTAGCCCTTGATCCCGCGCTATACCCGCCCCGATATGGGTCGCATCTGGAGCGAAGACAACCGCTTCCGCACCTGGCTGGCGGTGGAGGTTGCGGCCACGGAAACCCTGGCCGAGGCCGGACTCGTTCCCAAGGACGCCGCCAGGACCATCCGCGAGCGCGCCGGCTTCAAGCTGGAGCGGATCCAGGAAATTGAGGCCGAGGTCCGGCACGATGTCATCGCCTTCACCACAGCCGTGGCGGAGATCGTGGGTCCGCACGCGCGCTGGTTCCACTACGGCCTGACTTCCAGCGATGTCGTGGACACAGCGCAGGCCCTGCTCATCACCCAGGCCTCTGTCATCATCGCCGAAGATTTGCAACGCCTGGCGGAAGTGCTTGAGCGGCGCGCCTGGGAGTTCAAGGACACGCCCCAGATCGGCCGCACCCACGGGGTCCACGCCGAGCCCATCACGTTTGGTTTCAAGCTGGCCAACTGGTATTCGGAGACCGAGCGCAACATCGAACGCTTTCAGGGAGCGGCGGAAGGGATGCGGGTTGGGAAATTCTCGGGCGCCGTGGGGACCTTCGCTCATTTGTCCCCCGAACTCGAGCAGAAAATCTGCGCGCGCCTGGGGCTGAAAGCAGCCGACATTTCGTCCCAGGTCATCCAGCGGGACCGGCACGCACACTACCTGGCGACGCTCGCGGTGATCGCATCGACGCTCGACAAGATCGCGACAGAAATTCGCCACCTGCAGCGCACCGAGGTCCGTGAGGCCGAAGAGTTCTTCAGCGAAAAACAGAAGGGATCGTCGGCCATGCCGCACAAGCGCAACCCGGTCACCTGCGAGCAAATCAGCGGGCTGGCTCGGGTGGTGCGCTCCAACGCACAAGCGGCTTTCGAGAACGTGCCGTTGTGGCACGAGCGCGACATCTCGCACTCCTCGGTGGAGCGCGTCATTCTGCCGGATTCGACCACTCTGGTGGACTATCTTGTCCAGAAGACCACGAACCTCATCGATACCATGTTCGTCTACCCGGAGCGGATGAAGGCCAATCTCGAAAGCACGAAAGGTCTGGTATTCAGCGGACAGCTGCTGCTGGACCTGGTGGAGCATGGGGTCTCGCGCGAAGACGCCTACCGTATGGTGCAAGGCCATGCCATGCGGGCATGGAAACAGGATCTGGACTTTCACCAACTCGTGCTCGCGGACAAGAACATCACCGGCCGAGTGCCCGCCCGTCAGGTCGAGCACGCCTTCGACCTGAAGCGACAGCTCCGCAATATCGACAAGATTTTTGCGCGGGTGTTCCAGGAAACCGGGCATCGCGGGGACGGAAAGACATCCCGGTCGGCGAAGAAGAAGGTCTTTCTGAGCCGGGCGAAGGGTCGCGCACGCGGCAAATCCCCGCGATCGAGCTCCAACCGGCGCGCCCGGTCGCAGCGATGAAACGCTAGCGACCCCGGGAATCCGGCCGGGCCTCTTCCAACCAATCCATCCCGAGGCCTGCGGCCGTCGCGGACTCAGGTGGCCGAGCCGTCTCCGCACAAATTCGCTCAACCGGGGGGGCCAAGCCCTTGACCGGTTCCAGGCCCCGCCCGCCGGATACGGGCCCGAGCTACGCGCCCCATGCGTTTTGCCGCGGCTGCGCGCCAGCAAACCCACGCTGCTCCAGACGGTCCGGCAGCCGCGTGATGTCGGGATCGCGGTTGATCATGCGCGCCCCTACCGGTCCATGCAAGGCGAACCTCCCGAACTCATTAGAAAATAGGCAGTAAGCGGAGGGCACCGGAAGTTCCGAGGGGGAGGCATCCGGCAGCGCCGCTCGAGCATCAAATAATTAACTGAACAGTTAGTTAATTGTCGACTGTCCATGAAAGGGCGCAGAGCATGAACAAACGGATGAGCATTTTTTCTTTCTTACTGGTGGGCCTGCTGAGCGTGGGCATGGTGGCGCAGACCACGCCTGCGACCCGCTTTGACACGAGTATTCAGGCGGGCGTTGCCGAGAAGTTCGCCGAGAAACAGAAGTTCCAGTCGGTGAAGTCCTCGGTCGAGGATGGCATTGTGACTCTGTCGGGCACCGTCCGCTTGTACCAGGATAAGTTGGACGCGGCCAAGACGGCCCGCAAGCTGAAGAACGTGCAGGGCGTCCGCAACCTGATCGAAGTTGCCGGACCCGTCGTCACGGACGCGAAGTTGCGCGAGCAGTTGTCGAGCAAGCTCTACTACGATCGCGTGGGCTGGTTTGACAGCGCGTTCAACTACTTCACGCTGGATGTGAAGGATGGCGTGGTCACCGTCGGCGGACAGACCTACAACGACGTGGGCCGTGATTCCGGCATTGCGCTCGTCGAACGGATGCCGGGCGTGAAGGACGTCGTAAATGAGGTGAAGGTGTCGCCGGTTTCGCAGTTCGACGACAACCTGCGCCGGCGCGCGCTGCGAGCCATCTATGGCTACTCGGCGTTAGGCAAGTATGCGATTGATCCGGCGCGCCCGATCCGCATCATCGTGGAGAACGGTCACATCAGCCTGTATGGCGCGGTGGACAGCCCGATGGACAAGCAGATGGCCGGTATGCGCGCCAACCAGTTGCCGGGCGCCTTCAGCGTCCAGAACAACCTGGTGGTCGAAAACAGTTTCAAGCAGGGGATGTAAATCCACTCCTCTCTCTCCGAGGCACGGCGCGAGCCGTGCCTCTTTTTTTTGAAGGGCATGAGGATCGAGGAATCTTGGAAACACGAACCGCCCAGAGCACAAGGGGACCCGCAGGGGCGCGAAGAAAAGCTGGAACCGCCGATGGAATGACCCTACAGCCGGTTAATGAGCGACGCCACATACCCCGCACCAAACCCGTTGTCGATGTTCACGACGCTCACATTCGAAGCACACGCATTCATCATGCCCAGCAGCGCGGCCAGGCCCTGGAACGCGGCGCCATAGCCCACGCTCGTGGGCACGGCGATCACCGGCACTCCTACCAGCCCTCCGACTACGCTGGGCAAAGCGCCTTCCATCCCCGCGCACACAATCACCACCCGAGCGTTCGCGAACGCTTCCCGATTCGCCAGCAGGCGGTGGATCCCTGCGACTCCGACGTCGTACAGGCGCTGAACGTCGTTGCCCATCAACTCCGCCGTGACGACCGCCTCTTCGGCGACCGGAATATCACTGGTTCCCGCCGAGACCACCGTGATGGTTCCCTTGCCATACTTCTTCGGGTCCCGCTCGAGCACGATGGCGCGGGCCAGGGCGCGATATTCGGCGCCGCGAACTTTTTTCTTCACGGCCGCAAACTGCTTTTCGGTGGCCCGGGTAGCGAGCAGGTTGCCGCCATGCTTTGCGAGTTTGGCGAAAATCGTCGCCAGTTGTGCCGGCGTCTTGCCCTCCCCGAAAATCACCTCGGGCATGCCCACGCGCAGGGCCCGGTGGTGGTCGACTTTCGCGAATCCCAGGTCCTCGAAAGGCAAGTGCCGCAACCGCTGGACCGCGACGTCGGGCGAGAGCTTCCCACGGCGTACTTCATCGAACAGTTTGCGGATGGAGTCGGAGTTCATGAAGCGCCAGCGATCCACTCTCCGCCTCAAGTCTTCAGCCGAGGCAGCGACTAGAGTAGCACCCCTCGAGAAGTTGTCGTTTGGACGGAAGGAAAAAGGCTACCGTTCAAGAGGAGACCCGGCGGGCTGAAAGTTGAGAGCTGAACGCTGAGAGCCAGAAGCTGAGACTCGCCTACTTCCCTGCCCCCGCCGCGCGTGCTTTTCGCTGGGTGGCGCGCAGCCCGTGGACAAGCTCGAAATAGTAGTCCCGTGCGGCGGCGGGCTCTTCGACATGCGCGAGGAACAAGCCGCGCACGTATCCGGGAGAGACCCGGCCTTCCAGGTAGGCATCGTACAGATCGCAGCCCAGCAGGTAGCCCAGTTGCTGCGTGATGTATTCGAACTTCGCGCCATTGCTCCGGATCCCCTCATCCAGCGAGCCGCGCACTTCCTCGCACTGCTTCGGGTTCACTTCGAGCAGGCGATGCAACAGCAAGAAGTTCAGCGCGCGGATGGATTCCGCGAAGACGAGGCCGGTTTGCCCTTCCACATCCTCCCTTGTCTGATCACTCAGATCCCGCAGGTCGTTCTCCCGCACGGCCGGGCGGGCGGGACACAGCACGCGCGATCCAAAGTATGCCAGCGCATTCTCGAGAACGCGGCCGTAGAAAAAGTCGGCCGGCTGGTCCGCTGCCTCCTCCCGTGCCGTCACGCGCGCCGGCAATCCACGGCAGGCATGGTGCAAGAAACGCGCCGCCTCTTCGGCCGCGTACATCATCTGGAGTTCGTGCATGTAAAAAGCGTTGACCTGAGGCAGGTACGCGCAGCCCCGATCTTCCACGCGCCGCAACATAGCAGTGCGTTCCTCCTCGCTCACTCCCTTGCGGGAAAGCAGGCGGTAGAGCAACGCGTCCGAGGACCGGAAATAGACTTCGGGCAAAAGGTCGACCAGAAATTTCGGTTGGGTGGTGTTGTGCGCGGAATACCGGTCGATTTTGAGGAAACGCACCAGGCCGTCGATCAGGTTGTAGACGGTGGGCGCCAGATCGGGCGCGTCCGAGTCTTCGCGCTTCCACCGATCCAGACACAAGCGGTAGTTCTCATATTTCTCGAGCGGCGTGGCGTTGAATACGCAGATGACGTCATCGGCGACGCGGACGGCTTCGATCCGGTCGTGGCGTTCGCCGGCCGCTCGCCAGTACAGCGCATCCACATTCTGCAAAACGGTCAGCGTTCGTTCCTGCGGCAGCGTGTCACGCAGTTCACGCGGCAGATGCCCGGGGGCCAGGTGCGACTCCCCAAACAGAACCAGAATGGCAGCGCGGGGGTGTCGCTGGCGGATCTCCGCCACTTTGTCGGCGGCGTGACGGTCGCGCGCGCCGATCTTGCGCAAGTCCTCGCGGGGCATGCAATCGAGCCCGTAAATGGCTTCCCCATGTTCCCGCGCGGTCACCAGCAGTTCGTAGAACGGAGCCCAATCGTAGCCCCAATCCAGCCGGAAGCGCATACGTTCGTGCAGTTCCCGTTCGTCGATCTCGCGCCGCCACCACTCGTCCAGGATGTGCTGGTCGCGCGCGAAAATGGTCTCCACCCCGAGCACCACCGGCCGGTCGCCCACCAGCGCCCGCTGTTCCAGGAGCGAAGCCGCAAATTTCTGGCACGTCGGCAGCGCGTGGTAGTCGCCGATAAGGACCAGATCGGCCACTCGAACGCTCTCCTGCACTTGCGTGGGATCGAGAACTGACTGGTAGGAACGGTAAGCCGCGCTGAAGTCTTTCAGATACTTGCGCCGTCCGTTGGGATCGTTCGCCCGAATCTCACGCTCCACACCCTCCAGCGCGTGTAACTGCGCAGCCAAACGGCGGGATCGCAGATGAGTTGCGTTGGCCATCAATTCCTCAAGCGGCGCCGGCGGCGCTGACCTAGTTGGGCCGGCCCTTCGACGCGGTCTCGAAGGCAGTCCCGCCCTCGCCTTGACTTCCCCTCCGAAGCCTCCCTATGCTCGAAAGTTCGCAGGTCGCACGAACGGTCGTAGCCAGGAGCCTCTTTGCCCAACCACGCGCCCCAGAACCTCACGGTCGCCACCACCGGGGCCAGCGGTTCCCTATTCCTGAAGCACTTCCTGCTCGCGGTCGAGCGCGACGCGCGCATCAAGACCGTGAACTTCATCGCCTCCGACAGCGGCCTGCGCGTCCTAGCCGAAGAACTCGGCATCCAGGGACGCCGCAACGCCATCACCCAGCTTCTGGGCAAGTCGTCCCGCAAAATCCACCCGCAAGCCAATGCCGATATCGGCGCCAACGTGGCCAGCGGCTCCTATCCGAGCGATGCGATGGTAGTCATCCCGTGCAGCGCGGGGACACTGGCCCGCATCGCCAACGGCATCGCTTCCCACCTGATCGAGCGCGCGGCCGATGTAACCCTGAAAGAGCGCCGTCCGCTGGTACTCTGTGTGCGCGAAACACCGCTCCACAAGATCCACCTGCGCAACCTGTACCGGGCCGCCGATGCCGGTGCGACCGTCTTCCCGCTGATCCCGACCTTCTACAACCGGCCCAAGAGCCTGGACGAGATGGCGCATGAGTTCGCCTGCCGCGTGCTGGCCCACCTCGGCCTGCCGCAACCCGGCGCCTACCGCTGGAAAGCCTGAAAACTCTGCAACTTGGGGAGAACAGACTTCCCGGTGGGGAGACCCTTAAGTGTAGGAACGCGAGCGGACAATCGGCCAGATAGCGAGCGGACATGTACTGTCGGGGAAAGTCGAGTTTTCCCGAGATTGATCGGCACGGTGCGGGCGGGACCATGCATTCATCACTTCCCGGCGGGCTTGGCATCGAATCTATCTTCAGCGACCCATGAGGGCTCCGCACAGGCGCCCGATCGGTCTGCGGTCTCTCACGCGTAGCCAACCCGGTTTGAAAAAGCAGGACCGTATGCAACAACAGCAGCATCCCTCGCAAAACTGTTCTTCCTTGACCCTGGAATAGACCGCGCTGGTTGCGCCCAAGAACGCCCCCTTTCCGGCAACGCCCCCTTCGATCGACCCGAGGTTGCGATCGGTGAGTTTCATTCCACCAGAGCCATCCGCGGCGGCAAATATCTGAGAGGTACGGTGCCGTTCCTACAGTGCCACTCGTTCAGTCCCGCGGAACCTCATTTCACGCAGGCCACTTTGAAATGGCGTGACGCTCTCACATGAAAGATGGTTTTTCCCTGGGGTTGCGGGCGTGGTGGAGTTGGAAAGGTTATTTTTCGTGCAGCCGGGCGAAACTCGCTTAGCCCGCGCGTCGCAGCCACTGGGCGCGAGATTCCAGTTCGGCAGTCTCATGGTCGAGGCGCTCGCCATTCGTACATGCCGGTTTCCAGCTCGTTGGTGTAGCGCAGCGCCAATTCGACGCGGTTTGATCCCGCATCGCGGCGTCGAAAATATCTTAGGCATCGCTTGCGTATTCGCGGTAGGAGGACCAGAATCGTCAAAAGGTTGCGTGTCGACCGCACCCCTGCGTCGTGCCACAGGTGGGTTAACTCGCGACCCAGTCCCTTCAACCGTCCCCGGCTTCGATCGACGACGGACGCCCCTCGCTCGGCTGTCTGCGATCAAATGGCCGTCGAAGGCGCGTCTCTTTCAAGTCGCCAAACTCGGTTCACTCCGCAGGCCGAGTGACTTCCGCGGCAACAACACTTTCGTGGCGGTTGACGTCCACAGGGTTTCCGTACTAATCTGCGCTTACACCGGAAAGGAGGTGGTCGGATGACAAGTTCAGATGGCAGTTGTATCAAAAGACCAGGTGAGGTGGCTGCGACTTAGAGCGGTCGCTCTAAGCGGGGCTCCCGGGCGTGCCGCAAGGCCCGACGGGATGCTACAGCCCGCACACTACCGGTGAGTTAGGGTTGCGATCCGCCCAGCGTCAGGTCGTGCTGGGACCCGGAGTTGCCGAAGAGGCCACGTAGAGTGACCACCTCTTGGTCAATCCCAACAGTACCACCGGCGGCCCGCGTACTGAACCGTGCGCGGGCCGTTTTGTGTTTGCAAGGTTCCACCGGAAGACGGAAAGGAGCCGACGACCCCGGCAAGTGACCGCCCAGATTAAGCCAAGAACGCCGTCGTGTCGCGATGAGCTAGTACAGTAGTTCCATGAAGCGGAGCCGTAGTCGGAAGCAATTCCTCCACAGGCACTCCTTGAGTTTGGCGGCGTTGGGGGTCGTGATCCTATTGATCACCCTCTACTGCCGGTCCACCCCGACGACCCACCTGGGCTCATTCTTTGGGAACGCCATCGCGGACTGGACGGGCGTCTTGGTAACCATCGTCATGACCAAATATCTGTACGAAAAGGGCTCAACCGAGAGCAAACAGCCGAATGGCAAACTTCGGCTGGCGGCGGCGGAATTCCTGCGCGAGCACTCGCTCACCTTATTTCTCCTGGTCACAGGCGCCGCCTGGGTGGTGGCATTCAGGGCCATGAGCCCGAGCAGCCGGTGGGGACAAGTCGTCGGCAACATCGTTTCGGAATGGACGCAGATTCTGGGGCTCGTCCTGATAACCAAGCGCCTGATTGAGGTTGGCTCGAAGACCCGCTGACCGCCGATGGGCGGGTCGGGTGTGCTTCCTTCAGGAAGCCGAGGAGTGCCGTCCGGATCCATGCAGGCCTGCCAGGGCGAGACCACTACCCCGAGCCCGCGACCTTCTCAAACCCCTTGCGGATGACCTCCTCGGTTTCCGCCGCCAGTTCCAGTCCGGCCAACTCCTCCTGCAGGAACCACTGCGCCTCCTGCGCATCGTCGGCCGCGGCTGGGTTCCCAGCTACCCGCCGGCACAGGAAATCGACCAGCACGTAGTGATACCGCACTCGTCCTTGCTCGTCGGGCACCACCCGCTCGAAGACTCCCAGCAGTTCTCCGGGCTCAATCGTCAGCCCTGTTTCCTCCCGCGCCTCACGCACGACTGCCTTCCGGAGGGTCTCTCCAACTTCCAGCACGCCTCCGGGAATCGACCACTTCCCCAGCAGGGGCGCGTGCCCGCGCTTCACCAGCACAACCCGGTCGTCCTCGATGATGACGGCGCCCACTCCGACCAGCGGAGTATCTGGGTATTCTCGCTTCATGGAGCAGCCACCCTGTCCGGCGAATCCCTTCCCACCAAAGCCCAGAGGCCGGCGGGCGACCCTTACGGTGCCGACTGAGGGCCGACGCATGATCGCTGACAGCTAGTTCACCGAAACAGACTCCGCGGCGCGAAGTCCGCAATCTTCCACGATTTGCCGTCCCACGTCACGACCAGACGAGCCGGAACTTCCCTCCGAATCTTTGGAGTGGTCCCATCGCTGGGCGCCGCTTCCAGCACAACCTCCGCCAGCATAGCGCCGAACTCGCCATCGACCGTCACCTGCGTGACGTGATAGCCCAGCTGGAACGCATCGTAGCTCTCGAGAAATTCTGCGATCTGGTCGCGGAATGCCCCGTAGCCGGGCATCCTGCGGGCATCGAACAGCTTCAGGAACCGGCTGCGACTGTTGGATTCGAGCGCCTGTCGAAGCTCGTCGAGGACTCGAACCGCGTCTGCATCCGTAAAGGCAGGCCGTGCACTCGCCTCCGGCTTCGCGTGCTTCTTGGGCTCCTGCGCGCCCATCTGCCCGTTTCCGCCGAGCAGCAGGGCAGACAGAAGGAGCAGTGCGCTCAGCGGCCGATGCCACGTTTCGCGGTGGGAGGTCATGGATCTCAGAGGCGCCCGTCTTGAGATTGTATGGAAGTTTTCGCAGAACTGCTCAACCCGTCCGGCAGTCGTCGAGATCTCCGGTCTGGGATGGCGTTCGATTGCTTGCCTGCTGACCAACAACCGTGTCCGAAGAAATCTGGCCGGGCATAGTCGAAGCGTGACTCTGTGGCTAAAATAACCACATGTCTTTGGACGAGTACCAGCGTAAGCGTCGCTTCGACGCTACGCCAGAACCACCGCCCAAGCTCGCAACGAAATCGGGCCACCGCTTCGTCGTGCAGAAGCATCGCGCCTCGCATCTGCATTACGACTTCCGCCTGGAAATGGACGGCGTTTTGAAATCCTGGGCCGTCCCCCGGGGTCCGTCGCTCGACCCCGCTGACAAACGGCTCGCCATGCAGGTCGAAGATCATCCGGTGTCCTACTTCGACTTTGAAGGCAACATTCCCGCGGACAACTACGGCGCAGGCTCAGTCATGGTTTGGGATGTGGGAACTTGGCAGCCGCTGTCTCCGGTTCCCGTGGACGGCAAGTACGTGCCAGCAAGCGATGGCGAAGCAAGGGCGATGCTCGCCAAGGGAGATCTGAAGTTCCGTCTCCAAGGGAAACGCCTCAACGGAGACTTCGCGCTCGTTCACATCAGGTCACGCCGCTCCGGGAGCAAAGGCAACGAGTGGCTGTTGATCAAGAAGCACGATGATCACGAAGTGGAAGACTACGACATCGATCACTACGACAGTTCGGTGTTGACCAAGCGCAGCATGGACGAGATTGCCGGTGACGAGGCCTCCGCCGAGTGGCGAAGCCGCCCTGCAGGCCGGGGCAAATTGAAAGCCGCGTGGTTGGCCGACGCTGTGTCCAAACTGGATCAGAAGAAAGCCGAGACCAAGGCGACCAGCAAGGCGACGAGAAGGACTCAACCACAGAGGACACCGAATCCCCCCGAGGGAAAAAAAAACGAAAAAACCAAGGCCAAGGTCCGCGTAGCCGGCGTAGCGGCGCGAAAAACAGCAGGAAGGATCAACCCCCGTTCCAGCCCGGTGCGTTCCTCCGCAGCCGGGTCGCCCGCTGCGGTGCTAGGTTTGCCTCAGGGTTTAGCGGGGGCCATCCGCGCTCCCCTGCCATCGGCCATCCATCCCATGCTGGCCACGTCGACCGACGGGCCCTTCGACCGTCCGGACTGGCTCTTCGAAATCAAGTGGGACGGTTACCGCGCCGTGGCCTTCATCGAGCAAGGCGGCTTGCGTCTTGTCTCCCGCAACCAGAACGAACTGACCGCGCAATATCCTGACCTTCAAGATCTGCCCAGGTTCCTCAAAGCCAAGACCGCGATTCTCGACGGCGAGATCGTTGCCCTCGACCAGCATGGCCGCTCCTCCTTCAGCCTGATGCAGCAGCGCACCGGGTTCCGCGATCGCGCGCGTCGGGTCGCCGCGAAACCCGAAATCCAGGTCCTCTACTACGCCTTCGACCTGCTCTATCTCGACGGCTACGACCTCCGCCGGGTCGCGCTGGAGGACCGCAAGGGAGCACTCGCCTCGCTGCTCGTCAGTCCCAACCATACGGTGCGCTTCTCCGATCATTTCGTAGCCAACGGAAAAGCCCTGTTCGAAGTCGCCCGTCAGAAAGGCCTGGAAGGCATTCTGGCCAAGAGACGCACCAGCATCTACGAGGAACGCCGTAGCCGCGAGTGGTTGAAGGTGAAGATCACCCGCCGCCTCGAGTGCGTGATCGGCGGATACACCGAGCCTGAAGGCAGTCGTCCGTATTTCGGCTCCGTCGTGCTCGGGCTCTATGACCAGAACGGCAATCTCATCCACGTGGGCCAGGCCGGCAGTGGCTTCGATCAGAAAATGCTGGCGGCTGTGTGGAGGCTGCTCCAGAGGCTGGCAACAAAAAACAACCCATTCCACGGTGAGGTCCAAGCTCTAAAGAAAGTGCACTGGGTCAGACCCGAACGGGTCGCAGAGATCGAATTCTCCCAATGGACGCACCCCACCGACGAAGGCGGCCCGAGGTTGCGGGCGCCCGTATTTTTGGGGCTGCGGGAGGATAAGGATCCGAAGGAATGTAGGTTTGAACAAGAGGCCTGAATACACACCCGGTCGTTTCGCCCCGATTTTGCCGGTTTCTGAGAACTTGAGAACTGTCACTTGATGTCCTTCACCGCCAGCATCGTTCCATAATCCTTGCCCGAGGGCTCCACCGCGCGCGCAATCATCGCCGTGAACCCGTCGCGCAACTCCGGAAACTTTGCAACCAGCGCGTTGATCACTGCCACATTCTCCCGGTAGGTCTGGTTCGTATTGGAAACGTCCGGCGCCGCATATTTCACGACCAGGTCCAGGTCGCTTCCGACCCCGACGGGAAACGCACTGGTGAGCTTGTAGGTCTTGCCGCCCGCGGCCAAATCGACAGCGCTTCCACCCGACGGCAAATCCGCCGGCTGCAGCGCCTGCGACTCGTCATAGATTCTGTCCGTCGTCAGCGTGCTCATGAAGGGCACCGGAGCCAGCAACTCCCGCGCTTCGAGGTAATAGAGCCATGCGTTGCGGTTCTGCCCCTTCGCCTTGAATTCGCGAGCCCGGTCCCAGTACCACTGGCCATCGCGCTCTGCCACCCGCGTCGGCCGCGCGTAAAAGCCGCCCAGTTTCCAGTCGTTCCCCACCTTCTGCAGGACGAACGACAAGGTCGACGGAATCTTTCCAGCCACATCCAGAATCACCGCTCCATAGTTGCCCGGGGGGAGATTGGGAATCACAAAGACGGCGCTGTTTGCGGTCTGTCCCGACTTGCCGAAAACACCGCACAGGAACTCGGCCCGCTGGAGCGGCTCTTTGCCCTCCGCCTGCAGCAAGAACGGAGGCCGGGCCGTGGCTTGCGCTCCGGCAAAGTTCTCTTGATGCTCTTTCACCGCAGCTTCAATCCCGCCAAAATCGGATGCGACACTGGGGATGGCATTCTGCCGAAGTATCGCGATGTCCGCTCTAGCAGCCAGATCGAAGTAGTGCCGGGCCACCGCTTCCAGGGCAGTGCGCGTGGAGGCATCCATATCGTCGGCGGAAAGACACGTCTGCCCGCTGGCGCTGCCGGTCACGGCCCACAAGGCCCCCACCAGCCCCAAACTTCGGGCGCAAGAAAGAGCTACTCGAGCGATCTCAATAACACGCATCGGTGTTCGGCTTCCGGCCCGCCCCTGACGAACTGTGTCGGTACGGGCAACTTATTCGCTATTGGCATGCCAGTCAAGAATCGGTTCGCAGACGCCCAGCCTGACCGGGAACCCCGAACCACGGTGCTATAATCCGCTTAACCAGGGTACAACTCGCTGGAACCCAGCTTCCAGGCCGAGGTTGAGGGGACCCATGTCAGGCTTCTCATCGAAATTCGCGGCGGTCCTGCTGGCGGCGTCTCTGTGCCCGCTCCCGCTCATGCCGACCGCGGCTGCCCAAAAGGGTGGCGTCCGGAAACCCAACAAAAAGCAACCGAAGAAGGATCCGGCGCCTCCGTTGCCCCCCTACACGCCGGCGCCGCTGGAGCCGCTTCCACTCGACCAGACCCCCGCAGTAGCGCCCCAAGTGAACTATCAAGGGGGCGAACTCAGCATTGTGGCGCATAACTCGACCCTGGCCGACGTTCTGCGCGCGGTTCGCAAGCTGACGGGCGCGGAGATGGAGATTCCCCCAAACGCCAGCGAGCGCGTGGTCGCCGATATCGGCCCCGGCCCCGCTCGTGACGTGCTCGCGGAGTTGCTGAACGGCACTCATTTCAACTATGTGATGGTGGGCTCTACCACCGATCCCACCGCTGTCCAAAGCATCGCTCTGACACCCAAGTCTGGGGGCCCAGAAACTGCTTCCGCTGCGGCGCCCAACCGCCCGGGCGTTCCGCAGCGTGGGTTTCCGCGGGACTACGTGCCCCCCGTGCAGCAAGTTGTGCCCACAGAGGCTGGTTCAGGCCAGGACGCGGAGGATAGCGCCGAGGACGAGGCTGCCGATGGCGCCGAAGTTCAGGACGAACAGCCGCAGCCACCGCAGGATCAGCAGAATCCGGGCCAACAAACCCCGAAGACGCCCGAACAGCTCCTCCAGGAGCTGCAGCGCCAACAGCAACAACAACAGCAACCCCCGCAGCCAGGCCAGCCGCCTCAGGGAATTCTTCCGAATCAGCCGCCTACGCAGGCGCCTAACCCGACCAAGCCCGATTAGCCGACGGTGGACCCAAAGCCGATTGGAAAAGCTAAGGAAGGGGTACGTGCTTCCTGGAAGGATTCAGGAAACGTCAGGGAGGGGGGAGGAGCAGGAAATGTGTCGGCAGCGGCGATGCTCATCCCGGTCTTAGCCCGAAATGGAGGCCCTCTGGGATCGACGATTAGTCGCCGGCAGCATGAGTCTGGCTAGGCACCAAGACCGGCGAAGATTCCTGCCCCGACCGGCGACCGAATGCATCCAGAATGCCCTTTACGACCCAGACCGCCGTCCACACGCCCAATCCCACCGAGGCGAGGACTGTGGAAAAAAGAACTAGTGTTGCTGCTAGCGCGTTCAAGTTCGGCCCTTCCTACTTTGATCTTAAGTACGCTGTCTACAGAGACTTAGGGTTACCAGTGACGCCCGCCTCGCAGCCACGATCCACTCTACCTGCGTTGACGCTGGTCGCTGTTGACCGATAAGATACCTGTGTAGAACTGCGCACTCTCACTTTCCACGAATTCTGGGGACCCGTCCACATTACGGAAGGACATCACGGTCGGCTTCGGATGGCCATTACAAAGATTTCGGTGCGCGGGGCGCGCCAGCATAACCTCAAGAACATCGACGTCGAAATCCCCCGCAATACCCTCACCGTTATCACCGGCCTGAGTGGCTCGGGCAAGTCTTCGCTCGCTTTTGACACGATCTACGCGGAGGGCCAGCGCCGATACGTCGAAACCCTGTCCGCCTACGCCCGCCAGTTCCTCGACCAGATGGAGCGTCCTGACGTAGACGCCATCGACGGGCTCAGCCCAGCCATCTCGATCGAGCAGAAGACCACCAGCCGTAGCCCCCGTTCGACGGTCGGCACCATCACGGAAATCTACGACTATCTTCGCCTTTTGTACGCCTCGATTGGCTTGCCTCACTGTCCCAACTGCGGCCACCCCATCACGCGCCAGTCTGCTGAGCAGATTGTCCAGCGGGTGATGTCGCTGACCCCGGAAGATCGCGTCATGGTGATGGCCCCCATCGTTCGCGGCCGCAAAGGTGAGTTCAAGAAAGAAATGGAGAAGCTGGTGCAGCACGGCTTCGCCCGTGCCCGTGTGGATGGGGAACTGGTGAACCTGGAAGACGAAATCGATCTCGACAAGCGCAAGAACCACACCATTGAGGTCGTCATCGATCGCTTGCTGGTGAAGCCCGGGATCGAGCACCGTCTTGAGATGTCGGTCGGTTTGGCGATGAAACTGGCCGGTGGACTGGTGCAGGTCGCAGTGGTCGGCGGTGAAGAGACGCTCTACTCCTCGCGATTGGCCTGCCCGGACTGCGGCATCAACGTCCCGCAGCTCGAACCGCGCTCGTTCTCCTTCAATAGCGCCTATGGCGCTTGCGCCGAATGTCACGGCCTGGGCAGCAGGTACGACTTTGATCCCGGCAAGATCATTGTGGACTGGTCGAAACCGCTGCTCGATGGCGGCCTTGGCCCCGGCTCCGGCTCGCAGAATTTGCAGCACATGCTGCACATCGCTGCCGCCGCCCACGGCTTCGAGCTCAGCACACCGTTTGAGAAGTTCCCTGAGAAAATTCAGAACCTGTTGCTCTACGGCGAGGCGGGCAAGGGTGGCAAGACCGGATTTAAGGGCATCCTCGGCTGCCTGAAACAGAGTCTCGAAGAGTCGACTTCCGACAGCTACCGGGAGTGGCTGCTCGACTTCATGTCGGCCACAGAATGCCCCGCTTGCCATGGCAAGCGCCTGCGCCCGGAGAGCTTGGCCGTAAAGGTCAACGGCATGTCGATCGCTGACTTTACCGGCCTGTCGGTCGCGCATTCCCTGGAAGTCGCGCGGAAGATCAAATTGACTGGGCGCGAAGAAATCATCGCCGGGCGTATTGTCCACGAAATCGTCGAGCGGTTGCAGTTTCTGAATGAGGTCGGCCTGGGTTATATCTCGCTGGACCGTTCCGCCGCCACGCTCTCCGGCGGTGAAGGCCAGCGCATCCGCCTAGCGACGCAGATCGGATCGAAGCTCCGTGGTGTGCTATACGTGCTCGACGAGCCTTCCATCGGACTTCACCACCGTGACAACAACCGGCTGTTGGCCGCGCTCGAAAACCTGCGCGATCTGGGCAACACGGTCCTGGTCGTCGAGCACGACGAAGAAACCATCCGCCGCGCCGACTACGTCATCGACCTGGGTCCCGGCGCCGGGCGGCACGGCGGCAACCTGGTCGCCTGCGGAACACCCGCCGACATCATGAAGGAACCCGATTCCCTGACGGGCGCCTACATCTCCGGCAAAGTCCAGATCGAGATGCGCCCCGAGCGCCGCCACGCCAACGGCCACGCGATTTCGATTCTGGGCGCGCGTGAGAACAATCTGAAAAATCTCGATGTGACATTTCCGCTGGGCTTAATGACCGTGGTCACGGGCGTCTCCGGTTCCGGAAAGTCCACGCTGGTCAATGACATCCTCTATCGTGCGCTCGCTCGCCAGCTCTACCGTTCCCGAGAGGAACCCGGCGAGCACAAAGCAATCTCGGGCGCCGAGGCGGTCGACAAAGTTATCCGCATCGACCAGTCGCCCATCGGCCGCACGCCGCGCTCGAACCCGGCTACCTACACTGGTGTTTTCGCGCAGATCCGCGACCTTTATGCCATGCTGCCCGAGTCGCGCGAACGTGGCTACAAGCCGGGACGCTTCTCCTTCAACGTCTCCGGGGGCCGCTGCGAAGCCTGCCAGGGCGAAGGTCAGCGCCGCATCGAAATGAACTTCCTGCCGGATGTATATGTGGTCTGCGAAGTCTGCGGAGGCCGCCGCTACAATCATGAAACGCTGTCGGTGAAATATAAGGGGCACTCGATCGCCGACTTGCTCGAAACGCCGGTCGCCGACGCCCTGCAGATCCTCGAGAACATCCCGCAGGTCAGACAGAAGCTGCAAACCCTGGTCGACGTGGGCCTCGGCTACGTGCATCTGGGCCAGTCCGCTGTGACGCTCTCGGGTGGCGAAGCGCAGCGCATCAAGCTGGCCCGCGAACTCAGCAAGCGCCAGACCGGCAAGACCCTCTACTTGCTCGACGAGCCTACCACCGGCCTGCACTTCGACGACGTTAAGAAGCTGCTCGACGTCCTGCATCGTCTCACCGATCTCGGCAACACCGTCATCATCATCGAGCACAACCTGGACGTGATCCGTAACGCCGACTGGCTCATCGACCTGGGCCCCGAAGGCGGCGAAGACGGCGGCCGCATCATTGCCCAGGGAACACCCGAACAGGTAGCGCGCGTAAAGAAGTCCTACACCGGGCAGGCGCTGGCGCACTTTTTCACCGGCAACGGCACAGCTCGCAAGACGCAGAAGTCGGCGACCTGATGGCAGCAACGTCTTTGGTGTAAATTCAACGGAAGGGTAAACTACGAGTCTCCTTGTCCACTCCGCACAACCCGATCTCGGAACCAGTCGGGTCACCGATCTCGCAAGCGCAAGTGGAGGCCCTGCCGGGAATCGGCTCGTTCGCCCCGCCGCCCGTCGAGAACCCTCCGTGGAGCGGCTGGGATGTTCTAGCCCTCGCCATCCTCACGGTCGTCACCATGTTCGTTTCGGTTGTCGTGGTCGCGTACGCGGTCCACTCCTACTTCTTGCCCAACCTCCCCTGGGTGCGATCGGCAACCCGCCCCGAAGCGATCGTGGGCGGTCAATTGCTGGCGTACTTGCTCATCGGCATTCTGATGTACAAACTGGTGGAGAGCCGCAGCGACGGCCACGTGCTGGAAGCGATTCGCTGGAACTGGCCCGATAACTGGTCAACCTACCTGCTCGCCGGAGTAGGCCTCGAAATAAGCCTTCTGCCTTTCGCCTTGCTGCTACCCATCCCGAAGAACTTGCCCCTGGACGAGTTCTTCAAGACCGCGCGCGATGCCTACATTCTCTCCGCGTTCGGAATCCTGTTCGCTCCCCTGTTCGAGGAGCTCTTTTTTCGCGGATTCCTCTACCCGGTGTTGGCTCGACGCCTTGGTATGCGCGCGTCGATTGGTCTCACTGCGGTGGGCTTCGCCGCCATCCACGCCTCCCAGCTTAAGTACTCCTGGGCACCGGTCCTGGTAATCTTCCTGGTTGGTCTCGCGCTCACGACAGTGCGTGCGATCAAAAAGTCCGTGGCCTGCACGGTCCTCATGCACATGGCTTACAACGCCACGATTTTCGTCGTCGCCTTCATCGCCACGGGCGGCTTCCGCCACATGGAAAAATTCAACCAGTAGTCTCAGCGAAACCAACTGCAGCCTCGAACGCTCGGCCCCTTCCACGGTCCGAGGCCAGCGGCCTCCTGTGTTATCTTGAGACTTCATGTCACCCGCGCGCCAGGAACTGTTGCGCCTCCTCGCCCACAAATCGTTCAAACTGGGCGAGTTCAAGCTTTCTTCCGGCGGCATCAGCGACTACTACATCGACTGCCGCACTACCACGCTCGACGCCCGCGGCGCCCAACTTACCGGCCAGGTTTTCCTGGAGGAGATCCGGGTACGCGGATGGAAATCACAAGCGACCGGCGGCCTGACCATGGGTGCCGATCCGATCGTGGTTGCCGTCTCGGTCATTAGCGGCGAACTGAACGGCTTCCTGGTCCGCAAAGCCGAAAAACCGCACGGAACTGGCCAGCGCATTGAGGGCTACCGGGAAAAAGGCGCGAAGGTTGTGATCGTGGACGACGTGTGCACCACCGGAGCGTCCACCATCCAGGCCATCGAAGCCGCCCGCGAATTCGGGTTCGAAGTGGTAGGGGCCATGTGTCTGGTGGAACGCGAAGAGGCCCGGGGTCGCCCCCACGTGGAAGAAGCCGCGTCCCCGGCCCAGTTCGTATCGATCTTCACGGCCAACGACGTGCGCAAGGAGCACGTGCTGCAAACCGAGGAAACCACCGAGGTTCCGGCGGTCGGTTCAGCTTGCGAACTGTGCGGACGACCAGCAGTCACGTACAGCCCGCGTTGCCGGTGCGAAATACATAAGAACTAAGTTTCGAGTTTAGGTTTCGAGTTTCAAATTCTTCTCCGGCGATTCAACTTTGAGGTTTCGCCACCACGGACTCGAAGCTCTAACTGAGAAGCGAGATCTGAGAACTGTCCCGTGATCCAAACGCTCGAATGGACCGACGCCGGCGTGCGCTTCATCGATCAGAGGAAGCTGCCCACCGAAGAAACGTACGTCACCTGCACCACCCACCAACAGGTGGCGGATGTCATCCGCGACATGGTCGTGCGGGGCGCGCCCGCGATTGGCGTATCCGCTGCCATGGGCATCGCCTTGGGAGTGAACAATTCCAAGGCCGAGAATGTCGACGACCTCAAGAAGGAGTTCGACCAGATCTGCAAAGTCATCGGCGAGACGCGCCCCACCGCCGTCAATCTCTTCTGGGCGATCCGTCGCATGCAGGAGAAGTTCGAACTCCTGCGCATCCGTCCGCTCGCGCACATCAAGCAAGCACTCGTCGAAGAATCCCAGCGCATGCACGCCGAAGACATCGCCGCCAACCAGGCCATGGGACGCCACGGCGCTGCCCTCATGCCCTCCAGTGGGGGCGTGCTCACGCACTGTAACGCCGGTGCTCTGGCCACCGCCGGATACGGCACGGCTCTGGGCGTGATCCGGGCCGCCGTCGAACAGGGCAAGAAGATCCACGTCTACGCTGACGAAACCCGCCCGTTCCTGCAGGGCTCGCGCCTCACCGCCTGGGAGCTGATGAAAGACGGCATCCCCACGACCGTGATTTCCGACAACATGGCCGGCGCCATGATGAAGCAGGGCAAGATCGGCGCGATCGTAGTGGGCGCCGATCGTATCGCCGCCAACGGCGACGTGGCCAACAAGATCGGCACCTACACCGTGGCAGTCCTAGCCAAAGAACACGGAATTCCCTTCTACGTCGCCGCCCCAATCTCGACAGTCGACCTGGCCACGCCCGACGGCAGCGGTATCCCCATCGAGCAGCGCAACCGAAGGGAAGTCACCCACATCGCAGGAAAGCAGATGGTCCCCGATGGAGTGGAGGTCGAGAATCCCGCCTTTGACGTGACGCCTGCAAATTATGTGGCTGCCATTATCACGGAGCGCGGGATCGCGAGAGCGCCCTACCGGGAGTCGCTGCGAAAGCTGGTAGACACGAAGTGACTCAGGGCAATTGGCACTTGGCTTTTAGCCGAATCGGCTGAGAACTGGGAGCCGTTTCTGCCAACGACGGATGTATTCCATGACCCATTTCCACTCCACGTTCGATTCAGGCGGTCAATCGATCGCGCTCGACTGTTTCCTCCCGACCGCCAACGGCCATCGCTTCCCGGCAGTAATCGGACTGCATGGATCCGCTGGCGGTCACGCTTCGATGGCGGACCCTGCGACCATGCTGGCCGCGCAAGGCTTCGCCGTCTTCGTCCCGCACTACTTCGACCGCACCGGCACTACCGAAGTCGTCGACAAGCAGACCGCGGTGCGCCACTTCCCTCTCTGGGGAAAAACTCTTTGGGACGCCATCGGCTACGTCGAGCGTCAAGACATCGTCGATCGGAATCACATTGGGCTCGTCGGATTCTCCCTCGGTGCCTACCTCGCCCTCTCCGTTGCGGCCGTCGATCCCCGTATCCAGGCGGTGGTTGATTTCTTCGGAGGCCTTCCCACAGAAATGAAGTTCTTCATGCGCCGCCTCTGCCCTGTCCTGATCCTGCACGGCGACGCCGATCCCACCGTCCCGGTCGAAGAAGCCCACCACCTGCAAGAAGTGCTGGAGAAGAAAAACATTCAATACGAAATGCACATCTATCCCGGCGCCGGCCACGGGTTCACGGGCGATACTTGGCTAGACGCCCGCCGCCGCACCCTCGCTTTCCTGAAGAAGTACCTCGCAAACAGCCAAGCGGGATAGCGGAACTTTCCCACTCGTTCCTCCGTAACCTACACTCGACAGGTGCAGGAGGTTTCCCCGTGTTCATTTTCCTAGTCTGGTGCCTTCTGTTTGTGATTTGCTGGCCGGTGGCTCTGTTGGCTTTGATCGCTTATCCGTTTATCTGGCTGATTCTGCTGCCGTTCCGGCTGGTGGGAATCGCGGTCCACGGGGCGTTGGCCCTGGTCTGGGCGGTGGTGATGCTGCCCGCGCGCCTGCTGAGCGCACCGTTCCGCTTGTAGAAGTTTCGGGGGAGACGTCCGGGGGGATCTTGGCTCCCGCCGAATTGACGGAAAAACTATTTCCTACGCCCCTAGATCCCGGTATTTCGAAATTCTTCCCCGCGGGGCCGCACCCTGGGTTGAGCGATTTTCATGGTGCCCAGATCCGGCAGATGTTCGCGCGTCCACCCGCATCCACGATTTCCCTCGCGCTCCAGAACTTGGTCGGTTTCCCGTCGGTGTCATCTCGATCCAGCGTGAACATGAGCCCGTCACGCAGGGCTCCGATGGTATCGAGGGCGCGCCGGCAGGGGCGGCCGAACCGACAGTCCAGCGTGTCAGGATCCAGTTCCCAGATTCCGACCAAGGGACCTTCCTTGGTGTACCACGACGATCGACCGGGAGGAATGATTCCAACTAGCCTTCCATCACCTTCAGCGTCGGACTCAGAATCAGGGTTGGCTCGGTCGCCCGCTGCACTTCATCCGCAGTGATCCCGGGCGCGATTTCCTCGAGCACCAAGCCCGTCGGCGTCACTTCGAGGTACGCCATCTCGGTCACGATTGTATGGACTACCCTCACGCCCGTAAGCGGCAAGGTACACTTCTTCAAAATCTTGGGCTGACCATCCCGCGTCGTATGCTCCATCGCGACGACCACGCGCCGCGCCCCGGCCACCAGATCCATGGCCCCACCCATCCCTTTCACCATTTTCCCGGGGATCATCCAGTTGGCGAGGTTCCCCTCCTCATCCACTTCCATCGCTCCCAGCACGCTCAAATCGATGTGCCCGCCGCGAATCATCCCAAAGGAATCCGCGCTTGAAAAATATGCCGTGCCCGGAATCTCGCTGACCGTCTCCTTGCCAGCATTGATGAGGTCGCAGTCTTCCTGCCCCTCGACGGGATAGGGGCCAATGCCCAGCATCCCGTTCTCGCTCTGCAGGATCACGTGCATCCCTTCCGGCACGCAATTCGCCACCAGCGTGGGCATGCCGATACCCAGGTTGACGTAAAAGCCGTCCCGCAGTTCACGTGCGATCCGCTTCACGATGCGGTCGCGCTTTTCAATGTCTTTGCCCGGTTTGGATGCAGTCGCCATTTCTTTATTTCTCAGGTCTCGGTTCTCAGCTGGCACTATGATTTTCCAACTGCCTTCCTCACCGTCCGTCTCTCAATCCTTCTCTCGAAGCGCTCGCCCTGGAAAATGCGTTTCACGAACACGCTCGGGGTATGCACCAAATCCGGATCCAGTTCACCCACCTCCACCAGATGTTCCACCTCGGCAATCGTTACTTTCGCGGCCGTCGCCATCATCGGATTGAAATTTCGGGCCGTCTTCCGGTAGACGAGATTCCCCCACGGGTCGCCCTTCCAGGCTTTTACGAGAGCAAAGTCAGCCTTCAGAGCGCGTTCCATCACATAGTGGCGCCCATCAAACTCGCGCGTCTCTTTCCCGTCAGCCACCACAGTGCCCACGCCCGTGGGCGTAAAAAACGCTGGAATCCCCGCACCGCCCGCGCGAATGCGTTCCGAAAACGTCCCCTGCGGCACCAGATCCAATTGCACCGTGCCCTTTAGCACCATTTCTTCCAGCCGCTTGTTTTCACCCACGTAGGTCCCGATGTGGCGCCGGATCTGCCCGTTCGCGAGCAGCAACCCCATGCCGAAACCGTCTATTCCCGCGTTGTTGCTGATGGTGGTGAGATTCTTCACGCCCTTGCGCGCGAGCGCGCGAATCAGGTTCTCCGGCATCCCGCACAGTCCAAACCCGCCCACCATGATGCTGGCACCGTCGAACACGTCCCGAATCGCCTCGTCGGCGCTGGCGATGACCTTATTCATAAGCAAGGGATTCTAAACCAAGTCCACCAGGGAGGCACGAACACACGGAAAACTGAGATTGCGAATTTTCAAGTCTCGACTGAAACTACGGTCACTCCATCGGCGACTCGTTCGTTCCAACAGCCAAATCAAGAATCCTTCTCCCTGCCTCTGTGTCTCGGCGGTCGATTCTTCTTCAAACGGTGCGCCCTCTCAAACTCCGCCGCCAACTCCCGCGAATCAAGGTTCTCCCGGATATGCGCCAGGCGCTGCTCCAGCTTGAGCAGTGCATCCGCAAGATTCTTCTGGTTGGTAATCGCGACATCGCGCCACATGGAATACGGACTCGATGAAATCCGTGTCATCTCCCGCAGCGCGCGTCCGCCCGCCTCGAGCAAGGGCGCGTCTTCGCCAAATTCATCCACCAGCGAGGCCGCCAGGGCGGTAGAAATCATCTGCGGCAAATGGCTGATCCAGGCGCACAGCTGATCATGTTTGGCCGCATCCATGCTGGCGACCCGCGCCCCGATCTTCTCCACCCAGTCGAGAAACTCCCCGCTCAACCCGCGATACACGTCCTGTCCCGGCAGCGGTGTAAAGAACCACGCCGCCCCCTGGAACAGATCCGCATCCGCGAATTCGACTCCGGACTGCTCCTTGCCCGCCATGGGGTGTCCGGCCAGGAACCGTTGTCCCGCTGCCCTGCCGAAAGTCTTTGCCGCCCGCGCCACCACCTGCGCCTTCGTGCTCCCCACATCCGTCAGCAAAGTCTTCGCCGGGAGCGCCGGTCCGAGCCTTTCAATAAGGTCAATCACGGCCATCACGGGCGTCGCGAGCACTACCACATCACTGCCGTGTACGGCGTCCGCCGGGTTGGTATGTCCTACGTCGATCGCACCTTTCTCCTGTGCGCGTTCCAGCACCGGCGCGCGATCGCACCCCACAATCCGGCCCATAAACTTGTGCTTCTTGAAAGCGAGTCCCAGCGACCCGCCAATCAGCCCGTTGCCAATGATGGTAATTTGTCGAATGGACATGAATACTGGCTGAGAAACCAGAACATCAAGACCCAGGTCGGTTGACGGATTGATTCAACGATTCCATCCGTGCATCGTCCGCCCCACCGCCGGCGCAATCAGGCGCAACTCCTTCATAAGGGTGCTGAACTGCTCGGGAAACAGCGACTGCGCCCCGTCGGAAAGCGCCTTGTCGGGATTGCTATGAACCTCGATCAGCAAAGCGTCGGTACCCGCCGCCAGCGACGCGCGAGCCATCGGCGCCACTTTGTCCCGCCGCCCCGTGCCATGCGAGGGATCGGCCGTCATCGGCAGATGTGAAAGCTTGTGAATGATCGGAATCGCCGAGATATCCATCGTGTTGCGCGTGTATGTCTCAAACGTCCGGATTCCGCGCTCGCACAGGATCACCTCGTAGTTCCCGCCCGCCATGATGTACTCGGCGGACAGCAGCAGCTCCTCGATCGTCGCCGCGATGCCGCGCTTGAGCAGCACCGGCTTCCGTACTTTCCCCAGTTCGCGCAGCAGGTTGAAGTTCTGCATGTTACGGGCGCCCACCTGGAGAATGTCCACGTAGGGAATCATCATGGAAATCTGCGAAATCTCCATGACCTCGCTGATCACCAGCAACCCGGCCCGGTCAGCGGCCTCGCGCATCAGCTTGAGGCCTTCTTCGCCCATTCCCTGGAAAGAGTACGGAGACGATCGCGGCTTGAATGCCCCGCCACGCAACACCTGCGCGCCAGCATCCGCCACTTGCTCGGCCACCAGGAAGATCTGTTCGCGCGATTCCACTGAGCAGGGCCCGGCCATGACGATCACTTCCTTGCCGCCGATCTCCAATCCGTTCCGGCAGCGGACGACCGTCCCCTCCGGACGGAACGATCGCCCAGCCAACTTGTAGGGCGAACTGATCCGGTGTACCTCCTGCACACCGGGCAGCAATTCAAAGTTTCGGACATCCACGTCCGCGCGCGCGCCCACCGCCCCCAGCACCGTCTGCCGGGCGCCCGTCGAGCGGTGCACCTCAAAGCCCAGCGTCACCAGGTGATCGATCACGCCCTGGATCTGGTCTTCGGTCGCCGATTCTTGCATTGCAACAATCATAGAAAAGCAGCTCTTGGCTCTTGGCTCTTGGCTCTCCGCCGTCAGGAATCAGCCATCAGGAGCAAGGCGTTCGGACTTTGATTTGCGACGATCCCATTCCTCAACTCGACCGAATGCTGGCGCTGGCAGCTGAAGGCTAGTCATTCACGTCCGCCTCGAACTCCGTGTCGCGCGCGACTGGAGCACTCTCCCCCACAATCTCTTCCTTCTGGACATTCCGCATCACGTCCATGATGCGCTCATAAATCTGCATCAGATGCCGATGCCGCAGCGGTCCCCGGTTCATCTCCTGTACCTGCTCCAGCACGATCCGCTCCCGATCTGGTTCATAGATGGGCAGCGCAGAATCCCGCTTCAACCGTCCGATCTCCTGCGCGGCCTGGGCCCGCTGGTTCAGCATCTCCACCAGCTTCTGGTCTATCTCGTCGATTTTCTTGCGCCAGTCTGCGATGTCCATTGAAATCGTCTGCTCTCAGCTGTCAGTTTTCAGCCTCACGCCTTCTTCGCGGATGGCTGATGGCTGGCAGCCGAGAGCTGCCTCACGAATTCTCCCACACTCGCCGCTTCTCTCCCCGGGTTCCGCTCGATCATCTCGACAATCGCACTGCCCACAACCGCCGCATCGGCATACTCGCCCACAGCCACGAACTGCTCCGGGGTGGAGATCCCAAACCCCACAGCGATGGGGAGCTTCGTGTACCGACGTAGCCGTCGTACCAGGTTCTGCGCGTCCTCGGCAACTTCTTTGCGCGCCCCGGTCACGCCCGTGCGGGACACAGCGTACACGAATCCGCTGGAGACCTCGGAGATCCGCTTCAGTCGCCGATCGGTGCTGGTCGGCGCCGCCAGAAACACACTGGCCAAGTCATTGGCGTGCGCCTCGCCCACATACTCGCTCGCTTCTTCCACTGGAAGGTCCGTGATCAGAACACCGTCCAGCCCGGCATGGCGCGCCACCTTGCAGAACTTCGCCAGCCCCATCCGCAAAATCGGATTCAGATAAGAGAAGATGATCAGTCCCACCGACTGCGAATGCTCACGAATCTCAGCCGCCACCTTCAGAATCTGATCGAGCGACGTCCCGCGCTTCAGAGCACGCTCGCTGGCCCGCTGAATCACCGGACCATCCGCCAGCGGATCGCTGAACGGCACGCCCAGTTCGATGACATCGGCGCCCTCGCGAATCGCAGCCAGCACAATTTCGCGCGTGGTCGCGAGATCCGGATCGCCACACGTAACGTAGGCCACTAGCGAAGGCTTCTTTTCAAAATGAAATGGCATCGTGGTCGACTTTCGATTGCCGATTGCCGATTGAAGAGCCAGCGCCACTCCTTGCATCATTCCAGCCTCATCCGGAAGTTGGCAATGGGCAACCGGAAATTACTCGATCTTCAGGTTCTCCCGCAAAATCCCCACATCTTTGTCTCCGCGCCCGGAAATATTCACCACCACCACTTGCGACTTCTTCATCCCGGGCGCCCGCTTGACCACCTCGGCCACTGCATGCGCCGATTCGAGCGCCGGAATGATCCCCTCCGTACGCGCCAGCAGAGTCGTGGCCTCCAGCGCCTCCGCATCGGAGGCCGAGACATACTCTGCCCGACCCATGTCCTTCAGCCAGGCGTGCTCTGGACCAATCGAGGGATAATCGAGTCCCGCGGAAACCGAATGCGTGGTCGCGATCTGTCCCGCCCGGTCCTGCAAAACGTACGAGTAGGTTCCCTGCAACACTCCTGGAGATCCGCCGCGGAACCGCGCCGCATGCTCGCCCAGCTGCTCGCCGCGCCCGCCCGCCTCGACACCAATCAGCCGGACTTTCTTGTCTTTAATGAAATCATAGAAAATCCCGATCGAATTCGAACCGCCGCCCACGCACGCGATGATGGTCGTCGGCAGCTTTCCTTCCGCTTTCAGGATCTGCGCTCGCGCCTCACGCCCGATCACGCGGTGAAAATCACGCACCATCGTGGGATACGGATGAGCCCCAAGCACGCTCCCCAGCAGGTAGTGGGTCGTGCGGACATTCGTCACCCAATCCCGCATAGCCTCGTTGATTGCGTCCTTCAAAGTGCACGACCCGGAAGAAACTCCGCGGACCTCCGCGCCCAGCAGCCGCATGCGGAATACATTCAATTCCTGGCGCCGCATGTCTTCGGTGCCCATATACACCACGCACTCGAATCCCAGCAGGGCACAAACCGTCGCCGTGGCCACCCCGTGCTGCCCGGCCCCGGTCTCGGCTATCACGCGAGGTTTACCCATCCGCTCGACCAGCAACGCCTGACCAATGCAGTTGTTGATCTTGTGCGCCCCGGTGTGCAGCAGATCTTCGCGCTTCAAATAAATCTTCGCCCCGCCCAGCTTCTCCGTGAGCCGCTTCGCAAAAAACAAAGGCGTAGGTCGCCCCGCGTAGGTGCGCAACAGGACCTCGAGTCGCTTCTGAAACTTCGGATCCCGCTTCGCCTTCTCGTACTCGCGCTCCAGTTCCTCGAGCGCCGCCATCAGGGTCTCGGGAACGTACCGCCCGCCGTAGACACCGAACCGCCCGGCCTGTTCCGCCGGTTGTTTTGGCATCCTGAGCGGAGCCCCGGATCTGCTCTTCCTTATCTCGGACTGCAGCTTGGCTGTAGCCATCTTCCTATGCACTCGTCTCCGTCCGGCGCACCGCCTGAACAAATGCCCGAACCATCTCCGGATCCTTTTTCCCCGGCCACGCCTCCACGCCGGAAGCCACGTCGACACCCCAAGGCTTGAGAACGTCCAGGGCGCTAGCCACGTTCGACGGCCTCAAACCACCCGCGATGACGACGTTGCCCAGCCGCCTGATCACATCAATCTTGGGTGCGGATGCGGCCCAGTCGAACGGCTCGCCAGTTCCCCCCGGTTTCGACGATGTGCCAGAATCGACGAGATAAGCGTGCACCACATCGGGTCTCCATTTCATGGCCCAGCCTGCCGGATTTGGGAGATGCATCGATATTCCGGCCAAGATCTTCACCTGCGCCCGCCGGGACACAAGCAAGTCCGCCAGGTGGGGATCTTGGTCGTCGCCGTGCAATTGCACCGCAGTCAGTCCGGCACGATCCACCGCTTCGCAGATTTTGTCTTCACACTCATTCACGAACACTCCGACTTTCTCCAGCCGCTCCGGCAATTCCGCCACCATCCCGCGGGCCGTCTCCACATCCACCTTCCGCGGACTCCCGGCATAGAACACGAACCCCAGCGCATCCACGCCGGCCTCGACTGCCACGAGCGCGTCCTCCAGGTTCGTCATCCCGCAGATTTTGACCCAAGTCATAACGGCAGTTTCGGGTTTCCAGTTTCACGTTTTCCAATTTCGCGTTTCGAAATCTGACTCTGGGCAGCGCCTCTTGCCGAGTGCCCGCCAAAAGAAGCCTTCCTCCCTGTCCCCACGGCGAACGGGCTGTCGCTCAACTCTCGGTACTTGCGACTAGGTGCTCGGTACCGAACTCGCTCCCAGCAGTCTTTTCAGCGCGCTCCCCGGAAACGCCGCCTTCATCAGGGACTCCCCAATCAAAAACGCCTCGTACCCCACCGACCGAAGCTCTGCCAGATCGCTCGCGGAATGGATCCCGCTCTCAGCAACCGCCAAAACTCCCCGGGGGAATTTCTTTGCCAGCCGGAAGGCGGTATCCAGATCCACTTGGAAGGTTCGCAAGTCCCGCGAATTCACCCCGATCAGATCGCATCCGGCATCGAGCGCCCGCTGCAGTTCCTCTTCCTCGTGCGCCTCGCACAGCACGTCGAGTCCTTGCTCGCGGGCCTTGGCCGCGAGCCGCACCAACTCGGCCTGCTCCAGCGCGGCCACGATCAATAGCACCGCATCCGCCTGGTTCGCGCGCGCCTCCACGATCTGCGCTTCCTCCACGATGAAGTCCTTTCGCAGGCACGGGAGACTTGCGTTGTCCGAGGCCAAGCGCAAGTTTTCGAGTGAGCCCTGAAAAAAATCCGGCTCGGTCAGCACCGAGAGGGCGGCCGCCCCTCCCTCCTCGAGCTCTCGCGCCAGCTCTCCCGCATGAAACTCCGCCCGAATCAGTCCCTTCGAAGGCGACGCCTTCTTCAATTCGGCAATCACGGCCACGCCGGTTGCAGCGACCGCCGCCAACTTTCGCCGAAACCCGCGCGGCACGTGCTCTGCCGCCTGACGTTCCCACACCCGCACGTCGGCCGCTCGGCGCTTCTTCGCCAGACGCTGTCGCGTCGCCGCAATGATCTGATCAAGATTCGCCGACATAGGAAAACGTCAATTATACGGGAGACCCCAGAAAACCCCGCGCCGCCAGCAAAGACGCGGCTGCCGCGTCAGCACCCGGCCCCGGGGGCGCGGCTATAATGCCGGTAAATGCTAATTCGTTTTAGGCACAGGGTTTTGACGTTGTGTCTCTTGCTCGTCCTGGCGATGGCTCCGGCGGCAAGCGCTCGCTCCGCCGGATCGTGGACCGGTTTCGTGCGCGACGAAGCAGGCAACCCTGTCGGCGAAGCCACCATTCGGCTGCACCTTGCCGGAGGAGGGTCCGACTACACGGCCCGGACCTCGGCCAGCGGCAAGTTTGTGTTTGCCGAAATCGGGGCGGGAAACTACGCACTCTCCGTGGAGAATAGTCAAAAAACCTGGAAGATGGCGGATCCGGTCGTGATCCAAGACGGCACAACCCTCACGGTGGCGCTGCAACTGTCTTCGCAGAAGCAGGAACTTCGGGCAGTGCCATCCACTGAAGAGTCTTCTCCCCAGGCAACCGGCGGCGAGGACCTCTCCAGCGGAAAAGTGTCCAGCCTTCCACTGAACGCTCGCGATTTCAGCAAGCTGCTTCTGTTGGCGGCAGGCACCATGACGGACGCGAATGGAGCCGCCAACTTCACTCAGCAGTTTGCGGTGAACGGACAGCGCGGCTCCGCCACCGTCTTCGCCATGGATGGGGCTGACACCACCGATTCGGAGATGGGCGGCGCCACTTTCTCCAATTTCAACATAGATGCCATCCAGGAAGTGCAAGCGAGTTCGGGAGTCATGCCGGGGGAGATCGGCCATGGCGCCGCGAGTTACACCAACGTGGTCACCAAGTCCGGCAGCAATCAGGTGCATGGCACTGTGTTTGAATTTGTCCGCAATGCCGCTTTCGACGCGGCCAACTATTTCGACCCTAAGAGCGCCGCGGACCGACGTCGCATTCCTCCATTTGTGCGCAATGAATTCGGCTTTACCAACGGCGGACCGGTGGTCGTTCCGGGAATCTATGACGGTCGCAGCCGCACCTTCTATTTTGGCGAGTATCAAGGCTTTCGGCAGGTGCTCGGCACAACCCAGGTGTTTCCCGTGCCGACCGAAGCAGAGCGGCAGGGCATCGACACTCTGACCTTTCCCGGCGATACGCTGACCGTCCCGGTGAGTCCGGCGATCGCTCCCGTGCTCGCACGTTATCCCCTGCCCAACCATCCGACCGGGCCTTATGGCGATCGTACCTACGCGGTCTCTTCCAAAGTGTCCACTCGCACGGATCAGTTTTCGGTCCGCATCGACCACCGCATCTCGGACATGGCCACTTTGCTGACGCGTTTCAGCCTGAACCAGGTCACCGGTCCTCTTACGAATCCCGATCAGACGGCGATTGATCCCAGCTTTGCGGTGCAGTTTTTCGATCATCAGCGCAGCGCGGGCGTGAAGTACTCGCGGACCCTTTCTCCTCACCTGCTTTCCGACACTTCTCTCGGGTACATCCGCAGCACGCCTTTCTTTCCGGCCATCAACCGCACCGAGCCCGCAATCACGTTCGGAGACGGACTTTTTCAAGGCTTCAACTCAGCCGGAGGTTCGATCTTCGGATCCTATGGGAACCTCTACCAGTTTCGGCACGACATGAGTTACGTGCATTCGTCCCATGCCTTCAAGTGGGGCCTGGAAATCCGCTTCAATCGCGACGCTACGATTTTCGGAACAAATCCCAACGGACTCTATAGTTTTGGCGGCGGGACGGCTTATTCGCCGGTGCTGATTAACTCCTCCAGTGGGACTCACGACATCCACCCGGGAGATCCGCTGCCCGATTCGCTGACCGGCCTCCTGACGGCCACTCCGTATGCATACAGCGTGACGGGTGCTGCGAGCGTCACCCCGACCGGCGACAAGTTCGATGAAGCTGCGGTTCGCCGCGAAGCCTACAACCTCTACTTCCAGGATGCCTGGAAAGCTACCTCCCGCCTGACTGTCAACTATGGACTGCGGTACGAGGTAAACAGCCGCATCCATGAGGCCGAGAAGCGCACCTCGCTCCCTAAGTTCATTGGAGCGGACGGTACAGGCAGGCCATACGGGGACCACAGCGCCAAACAGATTTTCCTTTATGACCCTCAGCCCCCGTACAACCAGGACTGGAACGGCTGGGGACCTCGGCTCTCGATAGATTACGGAGTGACCAGCCATACGGTGTTGCACGCCGGCGGCTCCATCGCCACCATCCTTCCGAACCTTTGGCAGGACAATTTCGTAACCGGTTCTCTCCCCTTTGCCACCAGCCTCTATGCGAGCGCTTTGCCGGGCGTACCGCTTGCATTTCACAATACGGTCGTGCCGGTGAATCTTCCGCCTCCGCATACGACTGGGGGCCAGCTTCTTTTTCCCAGCGGGAAGGCGGTCGGCGTGGCACCGAACACGCAAATTGATTTGCAGCGCTACCAGGACGATTTGACGGCGCTTACTCCCGGCCATCAGGTTCAGTTGCTCTCTTTGGCTGGCATTGCCAAGAACTTCCAAAACGGCTACATCGGGAGTTATACCGCGGGCGTCGACCATGATTTTGGAGACGTGAAGTTTAGCGCCGCCTACGTGGCCACGGCGGGAATTCATCTGGCCAGCATTTATTCGCCGAACAGCTATGGCGGGGCAGACGCAGCCTTCGCGCCCTTTACGCAGTTCGATTCCTCCGGGCGGGCCGTCGGAGGCCTTGGTCCTGAAGTCATCATGACCACCCGCTCCCACTCCAGCTACCACTCGTTGCAGGCGAGCCTCAGCAAGAACTCTCCCCGAGCTGGCTTGGGTCTGCAGGTCAGTTACACCTACTCCAAGTCTTTGGATGACACCAGTTCGGTGCTCGGCGGCCTGTTCGGTGCTACCGGCGTGGTCCTGCAAACGTCGCCGCAGGATCCCTGGGACCCCGGCGCAGACAAGGGGCCGTCCACATTCGATGTGACGCACGTATTCACAGCCAGCGTGATCCAGCTGCTCCCCTTCGACCGCATACGCTTTCTTCGCCCCCTGGGCAGGACGCTGACCCGAGGATGGCAATTTTTGAACATCACAACCTTGATGAGCGGCCCGCCGTTCTCGGTCTACTCGGGAGTGCAACAAACGGGCGCTGGTTCAGGCGGAGCGGACCGGCCCGATCTCATGGCGCAGCCTCACCTCTCAACCAGCGGCACCGTGCGCGAGGACTATTTTGGACGCGGCGCCGACAATGCCTCTTTCTTCAGCGTACCCATCAATGTTCCAGGCGGGACTGGGCCTAATCATGGCCGCTTCGGCACGCTGGGACGCAATACGTTTCGCGGGCCTGGTTTTCAGAACTATGACGTCGCCCTGATCAAAGACACTCCGTTCGGACGCCGTGGAAACGCTGAACTGGCCACCTTGGAATTTCGCGCGGAGTTTTTCAACCTATTCAACCTGGTGAATTTCGGGTTGCCGTCGAACATTCTGCGTGGCAGCGGGTTTGGGGTCATCAGCAAAACGGCTGGATCTTCGAGACAGATTCAGTTCTCGCTGAAGCTGATTTACTGACCGCCCAAGATGTGCTGGGAGCGACAGGGCAAAGAACATCTTGGTGCCGTCGAAGGGCCCCGACCCTTGCGGATTCGACAGTTCTCTTGGTTAGGCTCAACGAAAAACCCCTTTATACGGAATACAACTGCAATACAACAAACATGCGCTTTTTCCAAAACATTCAACCGGTTCACCAAGCTCCGCGGCAGTGACTCCGGGCACGACAACATCCATGGAAAGACGCTCGAGGGTACGGTCGCAATTGGAACCTGTCTACCGTGCTTGAGACTTGTTGCTGAAAGCGCGAGGCCAATTCGCATGCCCCCGGCCCTCTCTATCATTCATTGTCCGCGCCGCGCCATCTCCAGATCCTGATGTTCAAACGCTGACGCCATGAGGTCGATTCCCGGCTTCGTGAGGCCCATCCGCGCGCCTTCGTCGCGCCACTTCGAGACGGCTTTTCCGACCTGTGCCGCTATTTCGCGGGCTTTGCCGGCGTCCAGTTCGAAATACCCGGCAACCTCCATCGCCAGAGCGAGGGATGCCGTGTTGTCATCTTCATTGATCGCGGTGGTGAGGATTCGCGGCTTGATGTCCGTCGGCACCGGATTGAGGTCGTAGGCCGGAGAGAGGACCCAGCCCTCCGGACCTTCACCAGGTGGAGAGCGCCGTCCAGATCCACATACACCAGGGCTTCTTTGTCCATCACTTTCCTCTCGTGCGCTTCTGCCTTCGCGCCCCGCGAATCCGCTGCGGCAGATGCTCCTCTTCAAGCTGAAGGCCGACGGCGTCGTTTTTCGGATCGGCGAGGTCCGCGAGGCGCTCGATCATGCCCAGCACAAAAAGAACCGTGGCGTAGATCCCGAGCGCAACGCCGGGATCACCCTTTTCAACCTTGACCAGCGTTGTCCGGCTAATGGAGGCGCGCTGCGCCGCGATGGCTACGGGGATCCGCCGCCGCCGCCGGGCGTCCCGTATGTCGTGGCCCAGCTTGCGCAGCGCGTGCCTGACTGGAATGGGCAATACCACCGATGATCGGCTCGTTCTCATATTTAGCGTCCATTATCATGGTCGTTAACGCATATAAAGTACATTATTATGAACATTACGTCATTCGCGCCTTCTGGGCGCACGCACACTCACAAACACGAATAGGTAACGAAAAATCTTAGAGGCCGATCCTGCAGCCGGAAAGGCCTGATCCAAATAAGAGGGGATACAGAACAATGATGCGGTCTTGGCCGTTCACCGTCCCTGATTTGCCAAGATTTTCTCCAACTCGCCCATCGTAAAATGTTGGCAATCGACTACGCTCGGAGCACGTATGTCCCTTCTCTTTCGACTAGCAGTTTGGATGCTGCCGTTCGTTTCGGCTCTTTGGCTTGACGCGCAGTCGCTGGAAAGCACGTCTGCCTTGCACCTTCGGAATGTCTTTTTTGAAACTTGCCGTCAGGCCGACGCGTCGGAGCCTAATTTTGACTTCCTCGCAAAACCGCCGATGCGGCCGTCCGGACTCAACATCGCCTGACGTTGCACGCGCTCACGGCAAAACGAGTTTATGGAAATCGACTCTCGATCCACGGAGCAAGTTCCGGTACGAAGCGGCTCCCCGTTGTTCTGCGGAATCGCTCACTATCGCAGCGCATCGATTCGCCTTTGTACTCGGGGCTAACCGAGAGCTGTTGAGGCGTTTCATCCATCCCTGATGAGTGGCGGACCATCGCGTCTCACAACGCGTCGATGCGTGGATGAGTGAAATGGCTCTGTCGTCCACCGATGAACGAATAGTCGAGCGCAGCATCGTCACCACAAACCCGCATGGCTTGCTATCGCACATGGGTACGCGCCATCCCGTCAGCATCTCAGCATCGTTGGATGGAGAGATCCTAAAGACCCCCTGAAAGTCCCCTAAGGCAGTTCGGCTACGCGACGAGCTGGAGCACTCAAAGGCAGGGCCGGTGCACTCCTAAGGGAAGGCGATGCAGTTTTGGCTGAGGCGGAAGCGCTCGAAGAATCCGAGCGGCACAAATCAATCATTGCGAATCACAAGCCAACGGACAACCCCACGAAGCAGGCCGACGTGGGATTTCGAGGCCGAGTAAGCCCCAAGGGAAGCACTTCTGCCCGCAAGCTCCATCCGTGATGCAGTTCACCGTCCGCCCGGACAAACCCTATCTAGGACCCGGCCGGCCTCCACGGATGAGAGTTTAGCGCGCAAGCTGCGCCCCCCAAGTGGTGAACCTGCTCGCAGTCACGGAAGTTATGCGGCTCGAACTTCTTTGGATTCCTTCGGATCGGGCTGAAGCCTGGTTTGTAACGCTTTCTTTAGGCCGTCTAACCGCTTTCCCTCGGTCTTTCGTTCGCGCCGAAGTTCTTGCATCCTGACCTCATGCT
>DASQPN010000094.1:0-5668 GCA_035643915.1 Terriglobales bacterium
TCCCTTCGCCTTCCAGTTTCGCCGCCACTTCCTGAGCCATTGGGACCAGCGCTCCCAGCGCGAAAATCGCGACCCGGTCGTTCTCTCCATGTTGCAAGAGTTCCGCTTGCCCGATCGGAATGGCTCGGGGAACGTCCTTCACCGGCGTGCCCGGTCCAACCCCGCGCGGATACCGCACCGCGATGGGCCCGTCGTGCTGCATGGCCGTGAACAGCATGTCGGCCAACTCATCTTCATCTTTGGGAACCATGTGCACGATATTGGGAATGCCGCGCAGGTAGCTGATGTCGAAGAGCCCGTGGTGTGTCGGACCGTCGTCCCCCGACAAGCCGCCGCGGTCCATGCAAAACACCACCGGCAAATTCTGCAGGCATACGTCGTGCACGATGGAATCGAACGACCGCTGTAGGAAGGTCGAATAGATCGCGCAGAAAGGCTTGAAGCCTTTGGTCGCCAGCCCCGCCGCGAAAATCACGGCGTGTTCTTCGGCGATGCCCACATCAAAATACTTATCCGGATGATGTGGCTCGAACCGGTCGAGCGCGGTGCCGTTCGGCATTGCCCCCGTGATCGCGACCACTTTGTTATTCATGTTCGCCAGCTTCACCAGTGTGTCCGCAAACACTTCCGAGTAGGTGCGTTGCCCGAGCGCCTTGGTCTCCCCGGTTTCGGGGTCGTAAGGCCCAAGGCCGTGGAATTTCTTCTGCTTCTGCAGGGCGGGCTCAAAGCCCTTGCCTTTTTGCGTCAGCACATGCAGCAGCACAGGGCGCTTCTGAGTCTTCAGGAACTCAAACGTCTTGATCAGGGTGGCGATGTCGTGGCCGTCGATCGGCCCGTAATACTTCAGTCCCAGCTCTTCGAAAATCACGCTTGGCCAGAAAATGCTTTTGGCCGCCTCCTCCGCTTTGCGCGCCATGTGCAGCGCCGTCTTGCCGCCCAACTTTTCCACGAACCATCCTGCCTGCTCGTGCAGGTAGTCGAAGCGCGGGTTCGTGACGATTGTGTTCAGGTAGCTTGCGATGGCCCCGACGTTCTTGTCGATCGACCACTCGTTATCGTTCAGCACCACAATCATCCGCCGCGTGTGGTGCGCGATATTGTTCAGCGCTTCGTAAGTAATCCCGCACGTGAAAGCCGCGTCGCCGGCGAGCGCAACCACATGCTCGTTGCCGCCGTTTCGGTCGCGAGCCACCGCCATCCCCAGGGCGGCCGACAGCGCTGTACCCGCGTGCCCGGCTCCGTAGCAGTCGTGCGGACTCTCCGTCCGTAGCATGAAACCGTTCAAACCACCCGGCGTGCGAATGCTGTGAAATTGTTCGCGCCGTCCGGTCAGCAATTTGTGCACGTACGCCTGGTGGCTCACGTCGAACACGAACTGGTCCCTCGGCGTCTCGAACACGTAATGCATCGCGAGGGTTACCTCGACGACGCCCAGGTTCGGCCCGAGGTGCCCGCCGTTCTTCGACAGGACAGAGATCAGCTCTTCGCGGATCTCCTCCGCCAGCAGTTGCATTTGAGCAAGGGAAAGCTGTTTTACATCGAATGGGGAATGGATGCTATCGAGAAGACGCGCCATAGGCTTGAACGGTTGGAACCTACTCTTAGATGACATGCGGCCCTCGAAGGATGCCGCCCGTTACCAGCAGCAAGCACCTCCCAAGTTACAGCCAGCAAAGGACCTGCGAGCGCCCAGCCCAGCGCCGATCCCGACCTTTCGGTATACTGATAACGCATGACGGTTCTGCAGAACATCAAGGCGATCGCCAAAGGCATGAGCATCACCTTCATGGAGATGTTCCAGCCCACCCAGGTCGAGAACTATCCCGACGGTCCCGGTCCTCTGAAAGGCGCTCGTTTTCAGGAACGTTACCGAGGCATGCACGTCCTGCAGCGCGACGAAAACGGTCTGGAAAAATGCGTAGCCTGTTTCCTGTGCGCCGCCGCCTGTCCTTCCAACTGCATCTATATAGAAGCCGCCGAAAACATCGAAACGAATCGAGTAAGCGGCGCCGAACGCTACGCCAAGGAATACATCATCGACTACAACAGGTGTATTTTTTGTGGGTATTGCGTGGAGGCTTGCCCTACCGACGCGATCACGCATGGGCATGGCTTTGAGCTGGCTTCATTCAACGCGACGGGGTTGATTTATCGCAAGGAGCAGATGCTGGCGGCGACGCCGGCGCATATGGGGGCCAACGCGGTGTTTAACAGCGCGGATGTGGCTGGGGGCGCTCCGGCGTTGCCGACACAGCGGAGCTGAGAGTTCAACATTTTTCGGTCTCACGTCTAACGCCGGTCCCGACGCGGGCCGGCGTTTGTTCATACCGGCAGTGTCCAGTTTGGCCAACCACCAACAACTAAGGACGAACGACTGAATTGCATGTCTGATTTTCTCCAAACCGTGAAGGAGCGCGTTGTCGTTTACGACGGCGCGATGGGGACCAACATCCAGTTGCGCAATCCCAGCCTGGACGACTATTGGGGGAAGGAGAACTGCAGTGAAGTGTTGGTGTTGAGCCGGCCGGACATGATTCGGGATATCCACGCGTCTTTCTTCCAAGTCGGTTGCGACGTGGTGGAGACCAATACATTTGGGGGAACGGGCATCGTTCTCGGCGAGTTTGATTTGAAAGATCGGGTTGCGGAGATCAATATCACGGCGGCTCGGCTGGCGCGCGAAGTTGCGCAGCAATTTTCTACTAAGGACAAGCCCCGTTTTGTGGCGGGATCTCTCGGGCCGACTACCAAGCTGCCTTCACTGGGACATATTGGGTTCGACGCGATGGCGGCTTCTTATGAGGAGCAGGCAGCCGCTCTCATTGAAGGGGGGGTGGACTCGCTCCTGATCGAGACGGCGCAAGATCTGCTGCAGGCGAAAGCCGCGGCGGTGGGCGTGCTCCAGGCAATGCGCAAGGCGGGGAAGCGGCTACCGATTACCGTGCAGGTCACGCTGCAGGAGTCGGGGACGATGTTGCTCGGGACCGACATCGGTGCGGCCCTCACTGCGCTGGAGCCGTTTGACGTCGACGTAATCGGGCTGAACTGCGCCACCGGGCCCAAGGAGATGAACGACGCGGTCCGCTATCTGGGCCTGAATTCGACCAAGCATATCTCCGTCCTGCCCAACGCGGGGCTTCCGCAGAATGAGGGCGGACATGCGGTCTACCAGCTGACCCCGGAAGAGCTGGCGCAGTACCACAAGCATTTCGTCGTGGACTATGGAGTGCGCATCGTGGGCGGGTGCTGCGGGACTAAGCCGGAGCATCTGAAGGCCGTAGTGGACGCGGTTTCAGGGGTGGAACCCGCCGCCCGGGATGTGAAGCCGGCGGGCGCGGCTTCGAGCGCCTACACGTCCGTTCCCCTGGATCTCGAGCCCAAGCCTCTCATCGTCGCCGAGGAGATGAATACGACCACGCGCGTGGAGCATTTCCGCAACCTGGTGCAGGGGGAAAAATATGACGAAATCCTGGCCCTGGCCAAGAAACTGGTGAATGACGGGTCGCACATGCTGGATCTGTGTTGCGCGATCGTGGGCGAGGACGAGAAGGGGTACATCACTTCGATTCTGGAGAGAATCGCGACGCGCGTGCCGGCGCCGATCCTGGTGGACTCCACCGAGGCCGACGTAGTGGAAGGGGCGCTGAAGCGGATTCCGGGGAAAGCAATCATCAACTCGATTAACCTGGAAGACGGCGAGAAGCGGACTTCCAAGGTTCTGCCCATGGCGAAGCGCTATGGTGCGGCCGTGATCGCGCTCACCATTGATGAAGACGGCATGGCGCTCACCGCCGACAAGAAAGTTGCCATCGCGAGGCGCATCTACGAATTGGCTACCAAGAAGTACGGCATTCGCGGTGTGGACCTGATCTTCGACGCGCTGACTCTGCCGCTTTCAACCGGGCAGGAAGAGTACCGCTCGGCGGGGATGGAGACGCTCGAAGCCGTGAAGCGGATCAAGCACGAACTGGCCGATGTGAAGACGATCCTGGGAGTCAGCAATATTTCCTTCGGGCTCGACAGCTATCCGCGGCGCGTGCTGAACAGCGTCTTCATGCACGAAGCGGTCGACAATGGCCTCGATATGGCTATCGTAAACTATACTAAAATCTATCCGTTATATAAGATTCCTCGAGAGGAAGTTGAACTGGCGCGAAAGCTCATTCACCGCGACGCCTCGAACGGTGATCCACTCCAGGTTTACATGAACCACTTCGCCGGGCTGAAGAGGAGGCCACGAGCTTCGACCACGGCGCATGTGGAGACTTTGTCGGTCGAGGACAAGCTGAAGTTCGCCATCATCAACGGCGAAAAATCGGTGGGCGAAGGAGTTCACAAACAATCGTTGGAGCAACTGCTGGATGTTGCGCTCGGGCAGTACAGGGCGCTCGACATCATCAACACCGTGCTGCTTGATGGCATGCGGACTGTGGGCAAGTTGTTCGGCGCGCGCAAGATGCAGTTGCCGTCGGTGCTCGATTCGGCCGGAGTGATGAAGCAGGCCGTGGGTTACCTCGAGCCGAAGATGGAGAAGGCGTCTGGGTCGCAGAAGGGAACCATCGTGCTGGCGACGGTGAAGGGCGATGTGCACGACATCGGGAAGAACCTGGTCGACATCATTCTTTCGAACAACGGATACAAGGTGGTGAATCTGGGGATCAAGCAACCCGGGGATTCGATCATCAAGGCCGCACTCGAACACAAGGCGGACGCGATCGGGCTGAGCGGGCTGCTGGTGAAGTCGACCCTGGAGATGAAGTACGTGATCCAGGACCTGGAGCGGCAGAGCCTGGAGTATCCGGTGATCTGCGGCGGAGCGGCTCTGACGCGCAAGTACGTGGAAGACGATCTGCGGCGGGAGTATGCGAACGCGGTGTTCTACGCGGATGACGCGTTTGCGGGGCTGCACATCATGGAAGATCTGATAGCCGTGAACGGACAGCGCGACGCGCGGCTGACGGAAGGGAAGACGGTGAAGGAGTATACCAGGGCCGCGGCGGTGGTGGATGAAGAAACCGGCCCGGTGTTCGCGGAGCGCAGCGCGGTCGTTGCCGATGCTCCGAATATTCCGGAACCGCCGTTCTGGGGCGTGCGAGTAAGGAAGGATTTCGACCTGCGCGAGCTGTTTCCTTATATCAATGAGACGGCGCTGTTCAAGAACCAGTGGCAGTTGAAGACGGCGTCGCAGGAAGATTACTTGCGGCTCGTCGCCGAGAAGCTCCGGCCGATCAAGCAGCAGCTGGAGGAAGAAATTATTTCGAGTGGGTTGTTTGCGCCCAAGGTGGTGTATGGGTATTTCCCCGCTCAGGGGGATGGGAATGATGTGGTTGTATATGAGCCGCCGACAAAGCCTTTAAGCCACGAAGGACACCCAGAGGCAGGAAGGAAAGAAGTTCTGAGGTTTACTTTCCCGCGCCAGAGGGAAGGTCGGAAGCTTTGCATCTCGGACTTCCTTGCGCCTAGGTCGTCCGGAAAAATGGATGTGCTGGGGTTGTCCCTCGTGACCATTGGTGCGAAGGCTTCGCTCGAGACGCAGCGCTTGTTTGAAGCCGGCGAGTATACGAAGTATCTTTACCTGCACGGGCTAAGCGTGGAGACCGCGGAGGCGCTCGCCGAGTTCCACCACCGCACGATGCGGCAGGAGTTGGGAATTGACGCCGAAGACTCG
>DASQPN010000095.1:0-35789 GCA_035643915.1 Terriglobales bacterium
CGAGTCGGTAGGCGTGTTCGACCGGTGAAGGCAGGCCCAGACGCGTGAGCACTGCGCACCCCGGCTGGACACCTGCGGGAACGTCCGACCGCGGCTACCCGGGGTAAGCCAGCTCGCCAAGACGGCGCCGTCGGCGAGGCATGGTGGGTGCCATGCCCACTGCCATCCCTTCCATCACCTTCCTGAAGGCGACCTGGAACCGGTCCATTTCTGAGCGCGTTCCCACCGTGATCCGAACCCAGGTCGGCATCACCGGCCACACGCGCCCGATGATGACGCCCTGCTGCTCCATGGCATCCATCACAGCTTTCCCAGTTCGTTTCGTCTCCAGCAGGAAGCAGTTGGACCGCGATGGAATGTAGGCGTAACCGTTGCGATCAAGCCACTCAAATACTTCAGAGCGAATCGTGGCGTTGATGCGCCTCCGCTCGGGCACGAGTTTTGAATCCGCTAGACTGGCCGCGGCCGCAGCCACGGCAGGCACCGGCATGAAGTTCCAGCCACCCGTGTTGTGAATCTTCTCCAACAGGTCGGGCCGCCCAATGGCGAAGCCGCAACGCAACCCCGCCATTCCATAGATCTTCGAAAAGGTGCGCAGCACAATCAGTTCCTTGTCGGCTTTCACCAGGTCGAGCACGGAGGGCGCATCGCAAAAATGCAGGTACGCCTCATCCACCAGCACGATCGACCCCTTGGGCTTTTTCTCCACCAGATACTCGATATCGGAATGGCTGGTGAGCGTCCCGGTGGGATTGTTCGGACTACATACATAGAAGACGCCCGCATCCGGCGCTGCCGCCAGCATCGCCTTTACGTCGTGCGCGTAGGTCTTCGTTAAACTCACCTTGACCACCCGAGCGCCGGAAATCTCCGATGTGAACATGCCCGCTTCGTATCCGGGATCAGCCGTAACGTAGCTTCGGGTTGGCGAGGTGTATGCCGTCACCGTGTAGTGCAGGGGATCGCTCGATCCGGGGAAAGCGTGGACATACTCGGGATTGAGACCCTCGATCGTGGCGAAGGTCTCCACCAGTGCGTCGGTCAGGTCCCCCTGGTACCGCCCACCCTCCGCAACCATCGCGGTAGCCGCCGCCCGTGCTCCCTCGGAGGGTCCAAGCGGATTCTCGTTCTGGTTGATCACGACAGCATCCTTGGCCACGGCCTTCCGCCCCGCCCAGGCCAGCATGGGTTCGGTAACGATCCGTAAGCCAACCGCAGCTGAAGCCGCTGTCGACAACCGCAAGAATGACCTTCGGGAAAAAGGTAAGAGACGCTCATTGTGCTGCATCCGTGACCTCCGGTTTCCAGGGTGTTCATCCTACCGCCTTCTCTGCTCACTGGAGAAAAGGCGACACAGCCGATTTTCATGAATCGCTTCGCCTTCGGGGCCATCTGTAGGTCTAGCTCCCGCCCATAGGTGCGGGAGAAAAGTCCTTATAGGAGAGGCTTTCTCATGGATAAGCGAAAGCTCGGCACGACGGACTTGAATATTACCGTCATCGGTTTCGGCAGCTGGGCGCTCGGCGGAGGCGACTGGCAGTTCGGCTGGGGACCCCAGGACGATCAGCGGTCCATCGCCGCCATCCAGCGGGCGCTCGATCTTGGCATTAACTGGATTGATACTGCTGCCGCCTATGGCCTGGGGCACTCGGAAGAGGTGGTTGCCCGCGCCCTCAAAGGCCGTTCGAAGCGCCCGTATGTTTTCACGAAGGGCGGTTTGGTCGGCGACCGGCACAACATCCAGAGAGTCCTCAAGGCCGATTCCCTGAAGAAGGAAATCGACGCCAGCCTAAAGCGTCTGCAGGTCGATGCCATCGATCTTTACCAAATTCACTGGCCCACCGAAGACATCGAAGAAGGTTGGCAGGTCCTGGCCGACGCCCGGAAAGCCGGGAAGGTCCGCTGGATCGGCGTATCGAACTTCGACGTTGCTCACATGAAGGCTATCCAAGAGATCGCACCCATTCAGACACTGCAACCGTCTTATTCACTCCTGAAGCGCGACGCAGAAGAAGAGATCTTGCCCTTCTGCCTGACGAACAATATTGGCGTGATCGTCTATTCGCCGATGGCTTCGGGCCTTTTGAGCGGAGCCATGACCCGCGAGCGCTTTAACCAACTGCCTGCGGAGGACTGGCGCAAGAGACTCAGCGCGTGGTTTAAGGAGCCTGATTTCACCTGGAATCTGAAGCTGGCGGACTTGCTCAGAGAGATCGGCCAGCAGTACGGAGGCACTGCCGGCGAGGTCGCCATCGCGTGGACCTTGCGCAACCCGGCGGTCACAGGAGCAATCGTCGGCATTCGCGCTCCCGAGCAACTGGACGGCGTGATCGGCGGCGCGGACCTCAAATTAAGGGATGCCGACGTTTCCCGGATCGAAGGGCACTTTGTGGAACGGTCGCGAGAAGCGGCCTGAATTCCGGGGGTGCAATTATGCCTCTGCGGGATGCTGGACAGGCCGGTAGGTGGCGGCCTGTCCTTTCCTGCTGCTGTCCCGAGCTAGCCAATGAGCGCCTTTAAAGCGGACTCTTCCTCGCCCCAGGCAATGCCGGCGTGCCCCACAGGTTAGTCGTCCAACCCGCTCGTGCTAGTCTAAGTCTCTTCAGAGAACGACCATGACTTCGGTTAGCCCTGCAAACCTGCTCATCAAGAAGTCCGGTATCCACGGCTCCGGCTGCTACGCGACGGTCCCGATCTCGGAGGGGACCCACATCGTCGAGTACACCGGTACGCGCCTCTCGAAGGAAGAAGCGGACGAGCTCTATTCCGACCGCCCCGATACTTACCTCTTCTGCCTCGGGGAGGGCGAGTACGTGGTCGACGGAGACAACGTGGCGGCGTTCATCAACCACTGCTGCGATCCCAACTGCGAGACGGATGAGTTCGACGAGCATGTCTGGGTCATTGCCCTCCGCGACATTGCAGCGGGCGAGGAGCTCACCTACGACTACAATCTCTACGACGGGGACGACAACGACGAGGCCGTCTGCCACTGCGGCGCCAAGAATTGTCGCGGCAGCATGTATGGGGATGAAGAGGTAGAGAGACGTGCGAACGGTGCCAAAACATCAGCCGGGACCACAAAGTGAAACGTACCGCGCCCGCGGCTCACCCTTCGCGGTTCTTTTCGGCCACAGCGGGGACGATGCCCAGATATTGGGTACGCTCTCCGACGCCCGCGATCGGCCCATTCGCCCAGCGCGGAAGAGGGAGTAATGGGATAAGTGGCAGTGACCTGGTTCAGCGGTAGGCGACCTTAGCAACGGCTTCGTTCGCGTCCATGGTCTTGAATGTGCGCTTCATGAGCATCCCTTTGCAGCTTTTGTCCGGGCCGGTCTGTAGAGGAGCCAACCCGGTGTAGCCAGCCAATGCAGCCGTTACATTCACAATGAGGGTTCGGGGCGCTGCCGTCCGGTACATGGGTTACATAGGGGTGCGATCCTGATCAAAAGGGTTTGTTGGGGAGGGGGCGTCTTACCATCCGTGCTTGACCGCCTTGGCAAACTTGTCGGCGGGCAGGGTATTGAGGACGTCGTCCCGGGTGAGCCACGCGCGACGGGCCTGCAGGATGCCGTAGCGGATCTTGTCGAGGTGCGAGGTATGGTGGGAGTCGGTGTTGATGACGATCTTCACGCCGTGCTGCTTGGCCTGGCGCAGGTGGATATCGTTCAAGTCGAGACGCTCGGGGTAGGAATTTAGCTCCATCGCCACTTTGTGCTGGGCGGCGGCCTTGAGGATCGCGTCCATGTCGAAGGCGTAGGCATCGCGGCGCAGAAGTTGGCGTCCGGTGGGATGGCCCAGGATGGAGGTGCTCGGGTTCTCGACGGCCTTCAGCAGTCGCTCGGTCATCTTGGCACGGTCCTGGTTGAACTGGGAGTGGACGCTGGCAATGACCACGTCCATCTGGCTGAGGACGTCGTCGGAGAGGTCGAGGTCGCCGTCGCCGAGGATGTCGACTTCGATTCCCGCGAAAATCTTCATGCCGTTCAGGCGGTCGCTGGCTTCGCGGATGCGTTGGATGTGTGTGAGGGCGCGCTTGTCGTCGAGGCCGTTGGCGAAGGCCAGGTTCTTGGAGTGATCGGTGATGGCGATGTAGCTGTAGCCATGTGCCTGGGCAGCTTCGGCCATTTCTTCGATGGTGTTCTTGCCGTCGGTTTCGACAGTGTGCATGTGCACGTCACCCTGGAGGTCGTTGGCCGTGATCAGATCGGGAAGTTTGTGTTCAGCGGCCAAGTCGATTTCGCCGAGGTTCTCGCGCATCTCGGGCGGGATGTAGTCGAGCTTGAGCGTGGCGTAGATTTCTTCCTCGGTCTTGCCGGCTACGGGTTTTTCGGTTTCGAGCCGGGCTAAGCTGTACTCGCTAAGGGTGTAGCCCATCTTCAGGGCGCGCTGGCGGAGGGCGACGTTGTGCGCCTTGGAGCCGGTAAAGTATTGCATGGCTGCGCCGAAGGAGGCGGGCGGAAGCAGACGGACGTCCACCTGCATGCCGTTGCGCACGCGGAAACTGATCTTGTTGTCGCCGCGGGCGATGACGTCCATCAGGGGCGGGTACTTCGCGATGTGCTCGATGGCGTTGGCGCGGGCGGTGTCGTCGACGCAGACCTTGCCGGTGACCAGGATGTCGAGGTCGCCAACCGTTTCGCGTCCCCGACGGAGGGAACCGGCGGGGGTGATCTTGTCGATGCCGGGCACGGTCGAGAGATACTTGGTGAGCTTCTCGGCCTCGATTTCTGCGACGTCGATCAGGTAGCGGCCGCCGATGCGGCGATAGTCTTCGATGGCCTTGATCAGTTTCTGCTCATGCTTCTCGCCCATGCGAGGCAGTTCGCGTATTTTTCCGGCGCGCGCCAATTTCTCGAGGCCGTCCACATCGGAGACTTTGTATGCGCTCCAAATCAGGGCGATGGTTTTGGGACCGAGTCCCTGGATTTTTAGCAGCTGCAGCATCGACGGGTGGTACTTCTCGAGCAAGTCAGCGTGGACCGTCAGGCGGCCGTCTTTGAAGATCTCCTGCAGGTTGGCCAGCATGCCCTTGCCGATGCCTTGGATTTCGAGAATCTTCTTCGGTTCCGAGATCAGATCCGCGATGCGCTGGGGCAAGTTTTCGATCGCTTGCGCAGCGTTGCGATAAGAGCGGATGCGGAAAGAATCCTGGCCGTCGATTTCGAGCAGGTCGGCGGTCTCGTGGAGCAGGTTGGCGATGGCCTTGTTGTCCATGGCGGAGACCAGCTTAAACAAGTTGGGGCGGGAGAGGAAGTAAGGCGCAGGGGACAGGACTTTCCAGGGACGCGACGACAAGTCTGGAAGTGGCCGGAACAGGGACCGGGCGTCTTTAGGCCAGAACAGGGGAGACCGAGTTGAGGTAAAGCGCTCCTTCAGGAAGCCTTCGTAACATTCGAGGCCTGGGGCCCCTTTTGACCTTGCGTGATCTCGAACTCAACCACGTCACCTTCCTGCAGGCTCTTGTAGCCCTCTGAAGTGATCGCGCTGTAATGCACGAAAACATCGGGTCCATCGTCACGGCCGATGAAACCGTATCCTTTCGCATTGTTAAACCATTTCACCGTACCCTTCAGACGTTCCACGTGCGCCCCCTCCGGCAGGCATCTTTCACACAGAGCTTCCTGGGGGAGCAAGCAGCTGCCTGCCGAAATCTGCGACACATTGTCCGGCGGTGGGGGAGGGCTGTCAAGGAGACATGTCACAAAACCCCCTTGTTTATCTGCCGTTTGTCCTCTTTCGCTGGAGGGCAAGCCAGAGGACTGAGGAGATGGTTTTGGCGTCCCGGATGGTGCCGCGCAGGACCATTCGTATGGCTTTCGACAGGGGGACAAGGTGTTGCTCGATGACCTCATCGGCCTCGGGCTGGGCCGGGCCCGCCTTGAGGCCGCGCGCCCAGAAGACGGTCATCTGCTCGGCCACGAAGCCGGGGCTCGCGTAGAACTTGAGGATTTGCTTCCAGTGTTTTGCGGTGTAACCGGTTTCCTCCAGCAACTCCCGCTTGGCCGCGGCGAGCGCCTTTTCCCCCTTGTCGATACGGCCTGCAGGCAGTTCCCAGAGGTAGCTTTGGGCCGCATGGCGGTACTGGCGTTCGAGCAACAGCAGAGGTTCACGGCTGCCTTGCTCGGTGGCCAGCACGACCACGGACCCGGTATGACGCACGACTTCGCGAAGCACACGCATGCCCGACGGTTCCAGCACACGCTCCGACGTGACCCAGAACACCGGACCGCGGTAGACCAGGCGAGAGGAGAGGACGCGGGCGGACTTCTTCTTGCGACCGGCAGATTTTGGCATGCAAACAATATAAGCGACGGGCGGAACAGATTTGGGACCGGAAATTCGGGTGAGCAACGGTGGCATGATACGGGCTCAGCTTTCTGATTGACATGGGCGCTGCTATGCTGCCCACAATGAAGGCGAAAGCCTTGCCGAAGATCACGATCGTAGGGTCGGGAAACCTGGGCACCGCGCTGGCGGTCTCATTGCGGTCGGCCGGCTACACGGTGAGCGAGGTCGTCTCCCGAGAAGGGAAAATGTCCCGACAACGCGCGCGGACACTAGCCCGAAGAGTTGCTGCGCGCGTGGTTACCGTCAGGAAACCTGAAATCACCGCGGACGTGATCTGGATGTGTGTGCCTGACCGAGAGATCACCTCGTGCACGGCTAGTCTTGCCAAAGCGACGTGGTGGAAGGGAAAGGTCGCAGTGCACTCGAGCGGTGCGCTCAGCAGCGATGAACTTACGCTGCTACGGCAACGAGGAGCGACCGTCGCTTCCGCCCATCCTCTAATGACGTTTGTTCCGGGCGTGACGCCTTCGCTCGGGGGGGTCAGTTTTGCAATCGAAGGAGATAGGGCGGCCGTGCGTGTGGTCCGGGGGATCGTCACGGCTTTGGGCAGCAAAGTGTTTCGCATAAAGAAAAGGGACAAGGCCGCCTATCACGCCTGGGGGACGTTTGCATCTCCGCTGTTGACCGTTCTGCTTTCGGTAAGTGAGCGCGTGGCCGGAGCGGCGGGAGTGAACCGGGCGGAAGCGCGCCGGCGTATGCTTCCGATCGTCCGCCAGACGGTCGAAAACTACGCGAAGCAGGGCGCAGCGCGGGGCTTCAGCGGGCCGATCGTGCGTGGTGACGCCGAGACCGTCGGTAAGCATCTGGACGTACTGCGGCGGGTGCCGGGCGCGGCCGAGGTCTATCGTGCGATGGCGCGTTCCGCCCTTCGCACACTTCCCGTGAAGAACCGGACGCGGCTGGAGAAAGTGCTGCAAGACCGGCATCGTTGAGGCGCCAGTCGCAAGGGCGCGTTGGTCTGAGTGGCTTTCGTCGCCAGGTTGGCCGGCGGATGCTGAGCCGCAAGAGGAAGAAGTCCACGATCGCGGAATCGCGGAACTTCTCAGCGTGCAGTGAACAGGTGGCCGAGCTTCTCCTTCTTGGTCTTGAGGTACTCCTCGGCGTGCGGATTGGGAGCGACCTCACAGGGAACGCGTTCCACGACCTTCACGCCCGCCCGCTCCAAAGCCGCAACCTTGTCAGGATTGTTCGAGAGCAGGCGCACCTCGGGAATTCCCAAAGCCTTGAGCATTTCGGCGGGCAGCGTAAACTCGCGGTGGTCCGCTTTGAAGCCGAGCCGCTCGTTGGCTTCCACGGTATCGAGGCCGGCGTCTTGCAGTTCATAGGCCTGCAGTTTCGCCATCAAGCCGATCCCACGTCCCTCCTGTTGTTCGTAAAGGAGCACGCCAATCCCGCGGTCCGCGATCATCGAAAGCGCCATCTCGAGTTGCTGACGGCAGTCGCAGCGCAGCGAACCGAAGACATCACCCGTGAGGCACTGGGAGTGGATGCGCACCAGCGGCGCCGCTGAGCGGACATCGCCCATGACGAGCGCTACCGCTTCCTCCTTGCGGATCTCGTCTCCGTCTTTGAAGATGCCTTCGAAGCCGTAAATGCGGAACCTGCCCCAGCGAGTCGGAAAGTCCGCCGAGGATACCTGTCGAATTGAGCTGGAAGAGGTCACACTCGCATTATAGACGCCGGGCGTGGAAGTCTCGCGAGCTCCCGGAGCGGCCCTCGGACAAGTCCGAGGGCGCGATCACAACAGTAACGAACTGAGCCCGCCGGGCTTGGTCCAAGCGCGCCAACGCTGCTAGAATTGAAATCACGCCAGCATTCCAACCATCAAGTGGGGCTGTAGCTCAGCTGGGAGAGCGCCTCGTTCGCAACGAGGAGGCCACCGGTTCGATCCCGGTCAGCTCCACCAATCTTCTCAACAACCTTCACGTGTCTCGGACATCGGTTTGCGCTCTGAAATCGCCACTTTATTGGACCAGTAACGGACCAGCATTGGATCAGAATTTTCAACCTGCTCGGCCACGTGCTCAGTCAGCTTCGCAGCGGCCCTCTCTGGCCTTCAGGAACAAACTGCGCGTAGATGTCCACGGTAGTCGAGATGCGGGAGTGCCGCATCTGTCCTTGCACGGATTTCGGATCAGTGCCAGCCTGTACCATCCATGTCGCGCATGAGGTGGCGGCCTTAATAATCTGCTGTCCGGTTGATACGTTTGGGCTGTTGGGCCTACCCTTTCCAGACTGCTTCTTTAGCACCGGTTCTTGGAATCGTGGTGATCCCGGCGAGCTCGTGTATTCTCGCCAACACGGCCTCGCTAAATGACGTTCCTAGTCTCTCCAGCAGGGTATTTCGGAATGATTCTTCGAGTCCACGCAGGATGCTTTTGCGTCTCCTCGATGGACAAGAACTCGCCATTCTGCCGCGGCGGATCAGGCTGAAGCCGGCAAGTCTCCGTGCGAACCGAGACTTCGGCTCCCATCTTCAGAGTCTGGACATCAACCACTTGCAGACGGGCTGGCGCTAGGGTTTTTGGAAGCGCGCCGCTGGCATTAGTTCTTGACTGGCAAGGAAAACTGTTGGATACTTCAAACTCCCACATCTACAAAATGATACACGGATACACGAAGTAAATACTGACAGGTTCTCTTGGGTCCGTTGCGTCCCTGAACCCAATTCCCTGACAGTCCTCGACTATCCCGCAGGAGAAACGTCATGCCCCCCAGTGATCACTGCCCGGACGATAGTTGTTTCGAGCGAGCCTTCCACGAATACCGTGAGCAAACATGGGACCCAGCTGACTTTGCCGACCTGCCCACCGATGTGCAGTGCGACATTGTCGAAAGAGCGCGTCAAATCCAAGCGGCTAGCGACCGGCTGAAAGAATTGATCCAGGCGGCTTAGCGCACTGTCCTGTTGCCTTCTTCCGCTCGGCAGCCTTCTTGGTACGGGTTCACGCCCGCTTTGCTCGACTCGCCTTGCGCGTCCTCCAGCGACGCGGAGAACCTAAAGGCCCAAAGTGCAGAGCGTTGAAATCGGATAGGTTGGCCATCAACCGATCCACCACCTTCACCATTTGGCGAAACTCGACCCGCGCCACCTCGTTCAACCTCTCGACTCTCAGAATGCGGTCCAGATAGCACCGCTGCCGATCGATTTCCAAGAGGATCGACGGCAGCTTTCTGAGGGTTGAGCCTTTTTCTTTCGCTCCGCAGCTTTCTTACTGCGAGCCTTCGCAGTGGGCCTTCGAAGCCTTTGTTGCGATCTCGCGCCTCTGCTCCGCCGTCATCGTCTTTCGCCGAGCCTTCCCGCCCTTGCGATTTCGCTACTGCAGTTGACGGCAGGGGAGGGAGCGCCAAATGGCACCTTGGAACTGCCTACACGCGCTCGGATTACAGCGACGTTCACAAGTGCTGGGAAGCTCCTAATCCGTCCTCCCCCAGTGGAACATGAAGGATCGACCCGAAACCAGGAGCCCATCTCGCTGCCAGCGCCGCCCACTACCACATCCGCCCATTTTGCCCTCAAAGATTTATCGAAATCATTAGGGAATTTGTCTCTGTCATTCACCGCTTCGCACCGTTTAACGGTAGGGGTGGCAACACCCAGTCGATTCAGCTACGCTGGGATCGCCGGAGAAGCTTATGAAGAGCCTTATGAAGCCCGACACTGTTGCCGAGTTACTGGACGTATTGGCGAATCTGATGGAAGAGTGCCATGATCTGGCCCTGAAGGCTGCTGCTGGTGAGAGAGTATTTCAGCAGCAAACCCCAGCCCTATTCGACGCATACGCAAAAGAGATAGAGCGACTAAGGCCGACCTTTGATCGTTCATCGGGAGCGATGATACTTTCAGCCCTTCGAGAAAAACTCCTTCATGGTTGAGTTTCTTTTCGGCGGCCCTGGCACTTAAGGTCAAGGAGCCCTCCCATGACTGGAGACGCGGCTTGTTGCCTCTAATGGCTTCCTAGAAGGAACCGCAAGCGCTCGCTGATGGATTGCGACCAGGATTTTCTGATCGTGGGCCTCGCGACTCCACGCCAAAGCCGGTGGTCACCCCTATGGCCGGTTTTGAACCGGTTTGCCGACCCCAGCCACCGGCCGCCACACTCCCCACTCCTGCCGCCTTCAGGTAGGTGCTGATGGTTTCTCGACGAACACGCCTCGCCTGCTGGATGCGACGCAGGGACCAGCCCAGTTGCCCTAGGCTAATATTTGTTGCTTCTTCTCGTTGTTCAAGACATTCGCCATGCCGCGGAAGGCTACGCTACCTGCCGCCGCTGTCAATGTCCTGGACCGCCCTTTGCACGGCCGGCTTTCAGGTGACCTTACATGGCCTCTGCTTTTGGGTGATCACTGAGGCCAAGAAACACGCGGAACAATGGGTTCCGCTCTCGGGACCAGCCCCAGAGTGAGCCGCTGGCGATCTTCGATCTCGGCTGTTTGTCGGCCGCCTCTGCCCATGTGAACAGGCTAAACGTCTCCGCAGGTGTGCTGCAAGCCCTCGCACACAGTCCACCGCGACGCAGGTGCCGCCCGAGGCGTGCAATTTCCGATCATGGGCAGGCTCGAAGAGTCTGCATCGGCGACGCAACGGATGGACGGCTCGAAGAGAGCTTAACTGGACTACGTCCGCACCCACGCTGAGCCAGATGACCTCGAACGGATGCGTCGCATGGACAGTGCCAGTCGGGCAATTGAAGAGTGGTGGCACATCCTCGAAGGCTGCTAGGCTGGCACCTCTGTTCTTGCCGTGCACTCTAAGCCCCTAACAGACAAGGTGCTTGCTATTCAGTCTCGCCTAGCCTGCTCAGCCGAAAGTGCGGGGAGGTGATGTCTCATGAAACTTCGATCACAACGCTTTACCCCGATCTCTTTCAGCGTCGTCCACAATTTGGTGCTAAACCTCACTCCCGAGGGACAGTTCCAGGCTGTGCGCGTTGTCCGGCCCGGAAAGCCGGACGAGGGTGACTTCGAGGTGCTCTTCGAAGGCTCTAAGGAGAAATGTCTGGCGTTTCTTCGGAAGCTGGTGTCATGAATATCGCAAACAGCGGAGGACCGGACCCGGTTAGGTAACGGCAGAATTGGATCATGATTGGCGTCGCGATAGCTGGGCTGGTCGTTGGTTTGGTTGGGATCTACCTCGGCTTCTTTCGCCACTGAAGAATCAACTCCCGTCGCGCTGCGCACCTCGGGCTGAACCATCCTCTCCCAGTCCTTTTTAGATTATTTCAAACACTGAGCAAGTTTGATCAGTCACGAGAAGTGCCACCGTCGTAATCTGTGTGGCGTAGATAAGTGGCGAAGAGCGCGACTTTCATTGGGTCGCCTCATCTCTCCGAGTGGCGCAGCGGGGTGAGCAACAACCTATCTTTGACCCAACCACCCACCGCTGGCGTACGATGGGTCGCTTCGTTCGGAAGGGCGAGAAGGGCATCGCGATTCTGGCGCCGATCGTCGGCCGACGCGAGGCGGAGTCCGAGAGCGACAACGCGCGAGCCGTCCTGGGCTTCCGAGCGGCGTACGTGTTCGACGTCGAGCAGACCGACGGCGAGCCGCTCGCAGAGCCCGGCGAGGCCACAGGCGATCCTGGCACCAAGACGGCCTCGCTCAAGACCACGATTCTCGGACAGGGCATCGCGCTCGAATCTGTCGACGACCTTGGCGGCGCCCTGGGCACGTCGAGCGGCGGATGCATTCGGCTCCTGAATGGTCTCACGCCCGCGATGGAGTTCACGACGCTCGTTCACGAATACGCGCACTTATGTGGCGCAGAGAATTATGTGGCGTTCGCCTCGGGATGCGCGTAGATGCGTGCCGTTCGGCACGGCCAAGCGCCACATAACTTGAACCTGGATGTGCATGCGCGGAGCGAGCCAGACCCAGATCTAACAGCTTTGAATTCGGGATTGCCGGCGACACGCCCGGAACAGTTCCGATGCCACGTTCACCGTGGTCGAGGTCATGAACTACTCGTAGCGCAGTGCTACTAAGGGTTCAACCTTTGCTGCCCTCCGGGCTGGAAGGTAAGACGCGAGTAACGCTACCGCAGTCAGCAATGCGGAGACACCACCAAAGGTCACGGGGTCAGTGGGTTTTACGCCATAGAGCATCGCCGCGATAACTCGTGTGACGCCCAGGGCTATCGCTAACCCCACCACTAGACCCACCAGCGAGATGCGTAGACCTTGACCCAAAACGAGCTTAAGAATGTCAGATCGGTTAGCACCGAGAGCGATCCGTATTCCCAATTCATGTGTTCTTTGCGCCACGGAGTAGGACATAAGTCCGTAGATGCCCAGAGATGCCAAGAACAGCCCCAGAATCCCTAAACTGCTAGAAAGCATCGCCCCAACTTGTGAGAACCATACCCAACGCTCCGCGCTTTTTCCAAGTGTTGCGGCCGAACCTTGAACATTTGGATCCAGTGTTCTCACGACTCGCGGTACGATCGCTGAAATATCATCTGGATTGCCATCCGTACGGATGAGTATCTTCATACCCAGTTGTTCAGTCTGGATTGCAGGACCTTTTGTGTTGTTCTGCAGAAGCGGCAGATAGACATAAGGCTGATCTGCCTCCCACAGCCGCGCGCCTCGTGTGTTCTTCACCACGCCAACCACTTCGGTGAATGGAACCGATGGTGGCCCCGGCCTGAGTCGTTTGCCGACAGGGTCTTGTCCGGGCCAGAATTGCCGCGCCATAGCCTCATTGATGATCGCCACGGGTGTCCCCTGGCCTGCATCTCTCAGCCCAAAACTCCGTCCCCGCACAATCGGAATGCTCAACGTCGCGAAATAGTTCGGTGACACAACCCAATAGCCGACTGAAGTTTCTGATCGGCCCACTGGGCCGTTGGAGTCTGCGGCGGTTACCGGCGCTGCCCTGCTCATCCCGCCGAGCGGAGCCAATGACGCCACACTCACTGCCTTCACCCCAGGCAGAGCTTGCAGTTGTTCAATGAGGTGGCGGTGAAACTCGGTCGCTCGTTCATTGTCGTAGCCGTGCAAATTCAAGTCCATTGAAAGGGCGAGCACGTGTTTCATGTCGAATCCCGGATCGACAGTCTGCGCTCTTCCAAGTGCCCGAGCCAGCAACCCCGCACCGAGTAGCAATACCAGACAAACGGAAATTTCTGTTCCCACCAACACACTGTGTATGCGGAATCGACCACCTCCCTGACCCAAGGTCGTGATCTCGCCCTTCGAGGCCCAGTTTGGATTAGTTCTTGAGGCGCGCAGTGCTGGAATGAGACCAAAGACGATTGCCGTACCGACCGAGAGGAGCAGCGTGTAGCCAAGCACAGGAATGTCCAAGACGAGAGGAACACTGATTGGCTGCTCGTGCTGGGGCCGCAACAGACTGATTATTGCTCCAGGCAACCACCGAGCCAAAAGCAATCCAGCGACCCCGCTCAATAGAGCCACCAGCAAGCTTTCGGTTAACAACTGCTGAACAACACGACCTCGACTGGCCCCCAACGATAAACGTACGCCAATCTCTTTTTGCCGAACCGCGGACCGTGCCAGAGAAAGATTGGCGACATTCGCACAGGCGATCAGCAAGATCATTGCAACAGATGCCATGACGAGAAAGGCCAGCGACTCCACTTGACCCCGCACGTCAGGACGGGCCAGAAGCGATCCCGCGACAAGGTCGATGCTCACCTTCTGATTCGTTCCGAGGTAGTCGGGTGCGATTCGGTTGATGAGGGCATCCATACCCGCTTGAGCTTGCGTGCGTGAGACGCCCGGCTTCAGACGAGCGACAACATCGAGCCAAAACGAGCGCCGGTCGCTGAGCCGTTCGTCCCCCGGCGTTAGTTGGGCCTGCATCATCATCGGCACCCAAAAGTCAGGAGTCTGCGGCTCCGCGCCGACGAAGCCCGCGCTTGCGACTCCAACCACCGTCATGAGAGTGCCATTGAGCTTGACGCTCTTTCCGACAATCGACCGGTCAGAACTGAAGTGCTCCTCCCAGAATCCGTGACTCAAAACCATCACCGGCCGAGCGCCGTGTGATTCATCTTCTTCGGTCAGAAATGTGCGCCCAAGCGCAGCTTCTCCTCCCAACAATGGGAAGTAGTTTGCCGTCACGAGGAGGCCATGAGCTTCTTCGGCACCATCTACCGTACTTCGAGTAGGCGTCACTATTTCAGCGGGCATCCATGAATATGCAATGAGCCCCGAAAAAACGGCGTTAGACTGTCGCAAAGCAACGTACTCTGGGTAGGAGAATGAGTGGTAGCTGCCTGCTTCGTCTTGAATACGTTGGTAAACGTTCACGACCGCATCCGGATCGCTGATCGGGAGAGGCCGGAGTGTCAGGGCATCAAACAACGTAAAAATGGCGCTATTCAGACCGATGCCCAACCCCAGTGTGAGGACAGCCACTGCCGTAAATCCGGGAGACTTACGCAGCTGCCGCAAAGCGTAGCGGACATCTTGGAATAGTCCGGTCATTTCCGTTCTGTCCCTGACTCAAAACTCACCGTCGGCGCGGCGGTTCTCCAAGCACCGCTGTGCATGATACATCGTACCCGACAGACGCAAGTGAGCAACTGGCCTTCCAACTGCGGCAACACGTAATCCTCTGTTTTATGAAGCACAAACGATCTGCTGTTTTATGAAGCACAAACGATCTGCCTGCCAGGTCGGCTTTCGCAATTTGTGTTGGTGATGCCCCCCGTCGTTGGCGGTCTTCATGTTTGCGACTTCCGGCGAGGCGCTGCCCTCTATTCGCGGGTCCACACTTGTGTTACAAGCTATGAGACTCCAAGGAGACTGAGCTTTATGGCCGAAAAAGTGCCACAGAACCTTGCCAATCACGGTCGCTTCGACCCCCTGTATCACTTCTTTGCGCTTCCGGTGACTGCGCTGACCGTGATCGTGGCGATCATCCATTTCGTGCAGCGGCCGAATTGGTTTTCAGGGTGGCTCGTCGTGTTCACCGTTGCGGTCGTAATCATCGCCTTGCGCACACGCGCGTACCCTCTCAAGGCGCAGGACCGAATCATTCGTCTGGAAGAGCGAGAGCGTCTGGTGGCCCTGCTTTCCGAACCGCTGCGATCAAGAGTGGGCGAGCTCAGCGAAGCGCAGCTGATCGGGCTTCGTTTTTCATCCGATGCTGAGATCCCGGATTTGGTCCCGGAGGCTTTGGCCAAGCAGCTTTCCAGAACCGACATCAAGAAATTGATCAAGAACTGGCGAGCGGACTATTTCCGGGTGTGAAATCTCTGTTTCGCCATCGACATCCGTCGAAACAACTTCCCCCCGGCAGTCTGGGCATCAACGCGCTTGCATAACCCACTGGTTCCTGCGATAGCGGATGACGGGAGCCCGACCACCTCCGGGCAGCTTCATCAGCGTGCCAATGACCAGCTTGGTCCAGGGTTTTGCGAGCCCCGGGGTCCTCAGAGCTCGGCTGCTAAGGGCGCGGAAGAGCTTCAGAGCCCCCACTCCATTCATCGTCGCGAGTTCATTCTCAATGATCGCGTCCTGAATGCGATGGCATTCTTCGAGATTCTGCAGGCCCAGGGAATCGGGGTGCGACCGAAAGCCGCCGATGAGTGCATCCACCGGGTACAGCTTCGCATAGCGGAAGAAGCGAACCCAGAGCTCAAAATCGCTGGCACTGCGCCGCGTATCGTCCACGCGGCTGCCTGCCTGCTCCCACAAACTGCGCCGCCAGAAGGTCGATTCCTGCTGAATATAACGATTGGCACCCGCCAGGAACGGCATCCGAGACCACTGGCGCAGCTTCAGGAACTCCACCGCCATTCCGTCATCGTTGAAACCCGTTGGTCGGCCGGTGATCCACTCGACTTTGGGGAACCTCCGAAACACGCCGCCCACCACAGACAACGATCCGGGGTGGAGCAGATCGGTCGCGCTGATCCAGCCCATGAGTTCCCCCGTGGAGCGAGCGAAGCCTTTGTTGATGGCGTCATACATGCCACGATCGGACTCGCTCATCCAGAGGCGAAGCTGCGATTCGTATTTGCGGATGATGTCGATGCTGCCATCGGTCGAGCCCCCGTCGACGATGATGTACTCGAGGTTGGGATATTGCTGGCTCAACGCGGAGCGGATTGCGGCTTCCAGATAGCGGGCGGAGTTGAAGACTGGAGTCACGAGCGAAATCTTTGGCCAGTGAGCAACCGCTGCTTCGTTGCCAAAGACCATTTGTGCGACCGGTTGGTGTGCCACGGCAGACAGTGTACAGCCGCTACGAGTCCTTCAAGAGGGGGATGAGCTTGGGATTCTTCAATTGCGTTCGGGAAGCCACGAAAATGCAGCGCAAGTTGTGTCCGTCGCGGGCGCAGTCGAGATTGTTTTTCCACTCGAACCGAAAATCCTCATGGGCTGGCGGAGTCATGGGCGCGTAGACGTGGTTAAACCCTGCACGATTCAGAGCCAGCACCACGTAGTGTGGCGACGGGCGGCCGGCAATTCCTGCGAGCGCCTGGTTCCAGTCCTTGCTTTCGTCGTCGAGCCGCACCAGCGGTTGGATGTGGTCACAGACGATGGTTTCGAGCAACAGAAGTTCTTCACAAACCGATTCCATGTTGCGAAGAGACTGAATCGGGTTCTCCAGGTGGTACAGCAAGCCGTAGGAGAGCACAAGGTGGAAACGCCCGAAGCGAGAGAGGGCCTCATTCTCTACGTTGGCGACGTAGCCTTCCAGTTGCGGATAGCGCGAGTGCATGCTCGCGACGTTTTCCGTCCGGCCTTCGACGCAAGTCACCGAACACCCCATCTGCTGCAAGCGCGCCGCGAGGTGTCCCACTCCCGCGCCTACGTCCAGGACTCGTTTGCCCGCCAAGTCCAGGCCGAGCGAAGCAAGGTGGGTCATCCGAGACTCATTCAGCGCGATGGCCGCAGGTGTGTCGAAGACTTCCAGGCCACCGTGTTTCCGAGTCCGTTCCTCTTGGAACACGCGGCGTCGGACTTGGACGGGATAAGGCAGCGCCTCGGGCAATGGTGCCGACGGGCGTGAGCCTTTGTTCGGGCCGATCTTGCCGAGCAGACGTCGAAATCCGTTCATCTCGCGTGGCTCTCGGGAACTGTGTTCTTCGGCTGCGACTTGCGGGGGGGTTGAAAAAGAGCCCGCCGCGCCAATTTGGCCATACCCAGCGGCCGCGAACCGTAGCGCTTGAACTGTTTCCACAGGTGGCGAGGATTCGGTTGGATGCCGCCCGCCGTGAGCCGGTAGTTCGCGTCGTCGATCGTGTAAGCGTAGCGCCAGAAAAAGCCATCGTCGTAGTCTGTGGGATTCTGTTCGCAGGTGAGACGAGCGTTGCGGATGCACTCTGCGCTGGCCATCATCTCCTCCTTGCTGGGACCGTACGTGGTGTGCGAATAGTCGTGGTTCTGATGCACGACCAGTACGGCCTTGGAGGCGTCTACGACTTTGGCGGCGAGCGTGCGTGCGTTCCAGAGGAGCCAGTTGTCCCACCAGAAACGTCCGATGGCGAAAGGCGGCATGGCGGGATAGAGACCTCGAGAGAAGGCAAAGTAATCGATGCTGCGGGCGATTTGCAGCTTGCCTTCGTGCTGGGCGCGGGTCGCGACCTGTTTGGCCCAGTCGCCTTGCTGAAAGTCGATGGCCCCTTTGATATCGAGGTCGGTTCGTCTCCCAACCATCAGGAAGCCGTCACTCCAATTTGCCACGCGGTTGACTGCTCGGGCGAAGTCGTCGAAGAGAATGATGTCTGCGTTCACGTAGCAGAGGGCGGCGCCGGTCCCAAGTTTCTCGGCTTGTTCAAACAGGCCGCTGACCAGCGGAGTTCCCCACTCGTTGCATTTCACGCTCGGCACATGGCGCAATCCGAATTCCGCGGCGGCCTCTGCCGTACCCGGTTCCGTACCGAACAGAATCACTTCCGGCTTCGGACAGATTCGCGTCCAACTGGCAATCGCATTTCGCTGGATCACACCGATGCGCCCGTCGAACTTCTTGGGGGTGGCGAAGATCGTGAGCGGAGTAGGAGGGACGCTTGGGTCGTGGGCGGAGGTGACGCTCATACGAAACCCTCCCCCAGACCGAGGCCAAGATAGCGAACGCCGGGTTCGTCGTGCAGGAACTTGACTGTGCGCCAGCAGTCGATGATGGTCCGCGGTCCCTGGTTGCTGTTGCGAGCCCACAGCGACCGCGGAATCTTGTCGAATTCCGGCCAGGAAGTCGCCAGAACGACGACGTCGGATCGAGCGATGCAGTCGGCGGCGTTCGCCGCAAAATGGACGTTGTCATGCATCGTGGCCGGCGATTGTTCCCCGTACGCCGGATCAAAAACCAGCACCTTTACGCCCCGGCCCGCAAGCTCTTTGGCCAGCAGGAACCCCGCCGCCTCTTCGACAACGTCGGTGCCAGCTTTGTAGGTAAGCCCCAGGATCCCCGTCGTACCCGTGGTTCGATGCTGGACCAGGTCCGCGAGCCAAGGAACCTGCAAACGGTTGAAGCGGTCGACGGTCTGGGCGAGGTCAGGCGGAACGCCCAATTGCTGCGCTAATTGCGCGAGGGCGAGATTGTCGCGCGGGAAGCAGGGTCCGCCATAGCTGAGCGCGCCTTTCAAATATTTCGACCCAATGCGCGTGTCGAGGCCCAGCGCGGATGTGATGACGTCGACGTTCGCGCCGGAGAGCTTCTCGCAGATGCGGGCCAGCATGTTGGCGTAGCTAATTTTGGTCGTGATGTAGGTATTGACCGCGAGCTTGGTAATCTCCGCATTTACAAACGACATGCGCGCCACGGTTGGCTTGTTCTCGCAGACCTGTGCATAGAGCGATTGGAGAACTTCGCCCGCGCGAGGATCCGACTCGCCGATCAAGAGCATGTCGGGATTCAGGAAGTCGCGAATCACGCTGCCCAGCGCAATGAATTCCGGGCTGTAGCAAAGCCCGAAATCTGTGCCAACGCGCTTCCCGCTGGCCTTCTCCAGCGTTTCACGGACCGGGCCGCCCGTGGTCCCGGGCATTACCGTGCTGGTGAGGCAAACCAGGTGGTAATCCTTCTTTGCCAGGGCATGCCCGATCGCCTGGCAAACCGGCTCCACGTACCGCAGGGAGAACCCACCGGCAGGATCGCTCGGGGTCGAGACCACGATGAAAGTGATGTCGGTCTGCGAAACTGCCGCCTCAACCTCCACAACCGCCGTGAGACGCCCCTGAGTCTTAGTCAACAACTCACCCAGTCCCGGTTCATTGACGGGAGCTTTGCCCTGATTGATCGCGTCGATCTTGCGCCGGTCGTTATCCACGCCGACCACAGTCAATCCCTTGGCGGCGAGACAAGCGGCCAGGGGCGAGCCGAGTTTTCCGAGGCCGATCACACAGACTCTTACGCTCATGCGCCCGCCTTCGCGGTCAGACACAGGTGCCAGCCAAAGTGACGCTCCATCCAGCGGAACGCCGAGTGCGGCGTCCAGTTCCACGGCCAGCACTTCGCATACTCGTATTTCACGTACTCGGGGATGCGGTAAGGAAAGATATGGTCCACAAAAACGTCGGTCGCGCGGAAGCCGGAAGATTCGATCAGCTTGAGTCCTTCTTCGCGCGTGTATGTGTAGGTGACCGGGCAGCCGGTTTGCGCCTCCGAGTGCTCCGCGACCAGTTCCCTCAACCGCCAGAATTGGCCCTTGCCGTAGCCCATCAGAATCCAGAACACCTTCCAGGAAGGCCGGTAATAGACCATCAACTTAATGGCGGTCTCGGGCTTTGCATAGTGGCGCATCTGCTCGACGACACGCTCAGGATGCGGCGTGTGGTGAATCACGCCGAACGAGTAAATCAAGTCATACGCTTCGACCGGCACAAACGAAGTCAGCTCTTCGCCGCTGCCGGAGTAGAAACGAACCCGGTCCTGCAAGCCATAAATTTCCACCCGCCTGCGCGCCAGTTCGAGCGATTGAGGCGACAAGTCCACCGCCGTGACCGTTGCGCCCTGACGTGCAAAGTTGACGGTGTCGGTCCCGATACCACACCCGATCTCAAGTACCTTCTTGCCCTGCCAGCGCTCAAACTCCGCGAACCGCGGAATATGTGGCTCGACGAAGTATTTGCGCGCTTCCACTTCATCGAAGTACTCACGCGTCCCCACCGGCTTGGGTGAATGCCGGATGTTGCAGGGGCGCTGGTCCCAGTAGCTGCGGACCTTATCTACCGTGATTTGCGAAAAATCAGACATCTCGAGCCATCAAGGTCTCATACCATCCGGACACACAGTTCGATGCCGCACGCGCGTGCGCGCAAGGCATCCAGCGAAAAACTATCAGAAACAAGTTGGTTGGTCAGGATCCGTTCTTTGGTGTCGCCGGCTGCACTTGGTCGACGGCAGAGGGGTTGCTTCAAACACCATCGCGACGCCACCCAGACGAAGGCATCCGGGCCTCCGCGATTCACCGCGTGGCGTGTCCTGCTTCCACTGCCGGGAGCTGTCCCGTTTTGCGCAGTTCACTCTCAATCCACCGGTAGGTGATCTTCAGCCCATCCTCCAGCTGTATCGTCGGCTCCCAGCCAAGGACCTGGTTCAGCAGCGTGTTGTCGCTGTTCCGCCCGCGCACGCCCTGGGGCTTCGACAGGTCATGTCTCTTTTCCAGCTTTTTCCCCGCCACATCCGACACCAGATTGATCAATTCGTTGATCGTGACCAGCCGATCCGTGCCCAAGTTCAGCGGTTCGGCGCAATCGCTGGCCATCAGCCGGACCAAGCCTTCCACGCAGTCGTCCACGTACATGAAAGACCGAGTCTGCTCGCCATCGCCCCAGACTTCGATGTCGCCGCCGTCCTCCGCGAGTGCCACCTTGCGCGAGATGGCTGCCGGAGCCTTCTCCTTGCCGCCATCGTAGGTCCCCAAGGGACCGTAGACGTTGTGAAAGCGAACGATGCGCGTCTCCAAACCGTAGTCTTTCTTGTAGTAGCGGCACAGCTCTTCGGCAAACAGCTTCTCCCAGCCGTAGCCAGGTTCCGGATCGGCGGGAATGGCATCCGATTCCTTCAACGGAGTGACGTCCGGATCCTTCTGCTTGTATTGCGGATACACGCAGGCCGACGAGGAGAACAGAAAGCGCTGTACCCCATTCAGTCGGCTGGCGTCCAGCATGTGGGTGTTGATCAGGATGTTGTTGCGGGAGATGTCAGCGTGGTTGGCGGTGATGTACCCGATGCCGCCCATGTCCGCCGCCAGGTTATAAACTTGGTCAATATCCTTGGTCGCCTTGAGGCAGTTCTCCCAAAGCCGCAAGTCGAGAAGCGCGAAATCATCCGCCGGGCTGGTATCGAAGTCCGCGAGCTTTATGTCGGCTCCCCTCACCCAGAGACCGTCGTCTTTCAGTCGCCGGACGAGATGGTGCCCGATAAAGCCACCCGCGCCCGTCACAAGAATCCGGGGCTTATCTTTCACGAACGGGCTCCAATCCTGAAATCTTGCATGAGAAGGATCCAATCCTGAAATCTTGCATGAGAAGGATCTATTCTATCGGACCGCGTAGACGGCGGGCAAGCTAACCTCCGGATTCGAAAAGGGAAACTGCTGCCGATTGCGCCTTCCGTGTGCAAACAGCTGCACTCTATGTAGGATGGTGCTCATCACGGAAGAGCTATTCACCTGTGTTCTCAGCACGACTACCCTGACGGGAATGGAATGGCAACTGCAAGCATAAGGGCGGTGCTCCCTTGGCCGACCCTAGCTGTGTAGGAGCAGGTTTGAACGACCCTATTGGAGTGCATGTCCGGATGCGCCGACGGACCCGTCGGCATCGCCGCAACCGCCTGATCCGGCGGGGCCTGCTGGCCGCGGTTTTCGTCCTCGGTGGACTTGCGGGAGCCGCGCTCTTGCCTTTCGATTTCGGTTCATACCTGGTATCTTCCTTTTCCTCCCATCCGGTGTCGGAATGGAACAGCGGTGACGTGCGCCGGGACCTGGCGCTGTCGGCAGTGGCCGACTCTGATTCGTCGGCAGCTCCTTCAAGGAAAGACCGTCCGGTCTACCCCTATTCTCTGGTGCCCGGGGGCGTTCACGATCCCAAGGAATTGGCCCAGGCGTTTGAGCGCGACCCTGTGTTGGCAGCACATTACCGCGGGTTTGATTTCCGGCGCGCCCGCGTGGTCGAACTGACCGAAGACAAGACGATGTATGTCTCATACCGCATTGCTGGCCATGTTTACTGGACGACCAAGAAAGTGCGGCTGCGTCGAGGCGAGAAGGTGATTACCGACGGCAAGACGACAGTGCGCACCCGTTGCGCGAATCAGGTTTCCGAGACCGCGCGTCAGGAGGTCTCGCCCAATGAGCCGGCTATCGCGAAGCTAGAGCAGCCCATTCGGGAGGGCGGCACCGCCAAGGTCATTCCGTTCCCGGTTGACTACGATTCGGCTCTGACTCGTCCCAACTTCCCCTCCTACGGGCCGACCTCCGGGTACGGACTGATCGCCAACAACGGCGGGTTGTTGTCGCTCTATCCTCCTCCGCTGCCGGGTTGCAGTACGGGCACGACGAAGGGGAAGGGCGGACTCGGAGTTGTGAGCGACCCGCGCGCTGATTCAGCCAAAAAGAAGAATGGCAATTGCGACTCTCCCCCTCCGCAAGTGCCTGAGCCAGGAACCCTGATTCTGCTTTCAACCGGAATCGCGGGTGTCTACCTGCGTTGCCGCAAGATTTCCTCCCGCCCTTAGACTCCGACAGCGCATCCGCATCCCCAACCCGCTTGCCGCGATCCCATTTCTCCATTAAGCTCTCCTTTCTTCTGGGGGAGCCTTGCGCGTGCGTGGATCTGTGTTTGTTGGCATCCTGATTGCGTTTTCTGCCTGCTGCTTTGCAGCCAGCTCAGCCACCGTCCCGTCAATTCGTCTGGTCGTCGATCTCACGGACGCTCCCCGCAACATCTTCCACTCCGTGTTGATCATTCCGGCTTCGCCGGGAGAAATGACGCTGGTCTATCCCAAGTGGATTCCCGGCAACCACCGACCCAGCGGACCCATCGCGAACGTCACCGGCTTGCATTTCACGGCAGGCAACCAGGAACTGGTTTGGCAGCGGGACCCGGTGGACATGTACGCCTTCCACGTGATCGTGCCACCTGGCGCAAAGGCGCTCCAGGCAGCCTTTGACCTCATCTCGGCAGACAGCGCGGGTGGCGGCGGATCGGCAGCCTCCAGCAATCTGGTGGATCTCAACTGGAACCAGGTCGTGCTCTACCCGCAAGCAGCGGCTTCCGACGCTCTGGAGTTCGTGTCCTCCGTTCGCCTGCCCGCGGGCTGGAAATTTGGCACTGCACTCACGACCGCGCGCGCCACGGCGAACGAAGTGGAATTCAACCCAGTCTCGCTGACCACGCTGGTAGACTCGCCCCTGATCGCGGGTGCGCACTATCGCCAGATCGAACTCGCTCCGGCCGGGGAAATCCCCTCCCATGTAATCGACATGGTTGGCGAGAGCGATGCGGACATCGAGATGTCGCCACAAGACGTGACCGCCTATCGGAAGCTGGTGGCCGAAGCTGATGCGCTTTTTGGTGCCCATCATTACCGCCAGTATCACTTCCTCTATACCTTGAGCGATCAGGTGGGCCATCATGGCTTGGAGCACCATGAATCCAGCGACAATAGTGCCGGCGAGCGCACGCTGCTCGATCCCGACGAGCATTTGCTCGATGCAGCGCTTCTTCCCCACGAGTTCGTGCACTCTTGGAACGGCAAGTATCGCCGGCCCGCTGGCTTGGTGACGCGCAACTACCAGGAGCCGATGATTGGCGACCTCCTGTGGGTTTACGAAGGCCTCACCGAGTATTTGGGCGACGTGCTCACAGCCCGCTCGGGGCTTTGGACGCCTGAGCAATATCGAGAGGCCCTGGCTGGAACCGCGGCCATGCTCGATCATCGTGCTGGACGCACGTGGCGTCCTCTCGAAGACACCGCGGTCTCCGTCCAGACTCTGCGCATGCTGGGCTCCCACTGGGAGAGTTGGCGGCGCAGCCTCGACTACTATCCTGAGGGCGAACTGATCTGGCTGGAAGTTGACAGCACGATTCGCCAGCAGAGCAACGGCCAGCGCTCGCTGGATGACTTCTGCCGGCGTTTCCATGGGGGCGAGAGTGCCTCACCGAAGCTTGTGCCCTATACGTTTGACGACCTGGTCCGCACGCTAAACGATGTGGCTCCCTATGGCTGGGCGACTTTGCTGAAGGAACGAGTGAAGACTACCAGCACCCACGCACCCTTGGGTGGCATTGAGCGCGGCGGCTGGCGGCTGGTCTATAACGACAAACCAAATGCGTATCTGGGGGCGATTGAAAAGTTGTCGAAAAGTACGAACCTCGCGTATTCGCTCGGCATGATGATTGGGGAAGAGGGCCAACTTGTCGATGTGACTCCGGGCTCCCCCGCCTACCAGGCTGGGCTTGGCCCGGGAATGACCATGGTCGCCGTCAACGGTCGGCGCTGGTCTCCCGCAGTACTGCACCAGGCTCTAGTGAGCGCCCATCAGGATCACCAGCCGATCGAGCTGATCGTCGAAACGGCTCAGTTTTTCAAGACGTATTCGATCCCCTATTACGAGGGTGAGAAAACCCCTCACCTGGAGCGGGTGGAAAGCCAGACGGACCTGTTGGGGGACATTCTGAAGCCCAAAACGGGCCCCCCGGTCAAGCCATAAATGTCCGCAGCAGCCGATCGATCGCGGGCGAGGAGAACCTCTGGACTTACCGTTTTCGAAACCGGCCAAGACCGCCCCCAACCGGCCAGTTGGTTCTACGACCATTGTGTAATTCACAGCTTGCATCTGCTGCTACAATCGCGTGTAATTAGCAGTCTTTAGTAATGAATCACCACCTCCCCCAAATCGCCTGGATCTCCATTCTGGCTGCGACTCTGCTCGCATCGCTATTTCCGACACCCGTTGCCGCTCAAAATGCTCAGATCCGGCACGTCGCCGTGCTCACGTCGGGCGGAACCACCGAGATAGAGATTGAAACCAGCAAGCGCGTGGTTCCCATGACGCAAGTCGTGACCGATCCAGACCGGCTCGTCATTGATTTTGCGGATGCCGTTCCCGGTCCCGAGCTTCGCTCGTTGCCTGCGAATCAGGGAGAATTGAAAGGTGTGCGCGCGGGCTTGTTTTCGACAAACCCGCCGATTACGCGGATCGTGCTGGAGTTGAAGTCGCCGCAGAATTTCAGGTTACTGCCGTCGAGCAAGTGGGTGATCGTGAAGCTGGGCGGTTCGGTGAGTACTGCTGCTGCGCCCGCCAACGCGCCTGAGCCAGAACCCGCGCCGGCTGCCACACCCGCAGCGGTGGCCCCCTCCGGGCCGGACCCCGCCGCCGCAACAGCGCCTTCTCCAACCCGCGGGTCTGCACCCGCTCCTGCACCTGCTCGCCAGCCGACGCCCGCTCCCGTTTCACTCCCTGCGCCGGCCCCGGAGCGCCCGCGTCCGGCGCCAACGGCAGCGGTTTCCTCCGCGCCCGCAGCGGGCGGCCAAGGCGCGCAAGTTCGGCATGTGTCTCTGCTCAAGGCGGGCGGGGCCATCGAGGTCGAAATCGAGGCCAGCCAGCGGATTGTGCCGGCAGTGCAAGTGGTCACAAGCCCGGACCGCCTGGTTCTGGATTTCCCGGAGGCCACGCCGGGGCCGCAGCTCCGCGCCTTGGCCATCAATCAGGGAGAGGTCAAGGGCGTGCGCGTGGGCTTGCTGAGTGCGAATCCGCCCGTCACACGCGTTGTTCTTGACTTGAAATCGCCCCAGGCCTATCAGCTGTTTCCCCTGGGCAAGTCAGTGATTGTGAAGCTGGGTGGGGCGGTTGGTGTCGCGGCGACGCCGCAGGCAGCCGTGCCGCAGATTGCGGCCGCGCGCGCTCCAGGACCCGGGCCCGTGAAGAAGGTCACGATCGCGTTTCAGGATGGACTGCTGAGTATTACGTCGAACAAAGGTTCTTTGGCGGAAGTGTTGAATGAGATCCGTCTGCAGACTGGCGCCGACATTTCCGTACCGGCTGGGGCGGAACGGGAAGAAGTGGCAGTCTCGTTAGGCCCTGCGCCGCCCAGGGACGTGATGGCGAAGCTGCTGGACGGTTCGCATTACAACTTCATCATCCTCGGTTCTGATGCCGATGCCAACAAGCTGGAGCGGGTGATTCTCAGCCCCAAAGGTGCAGGCAATATGGCCGCCGACGGTCAGCCCCCGATGTCGGAGCCCGTGCCGGTGGCTGCGATGCAGTCTATGGCGCCCAGTGTTGACTCCGCGCCGGTCCCGCCGCCTTCGACAGTGCCGCCGGCTGACGACCCGCAGCCGCAGGGAGACTCCATTCCTCCCGACACCACACCGCAGCCTGGGGATCCTCAGCCCGCGCCGAACTAGACCGGCTGACGCACAGGACAAAGGTTGACGTCGCTATCCGCGGCTCAGCAGTTCGACAAAAGTCAATCCTCCCGGGCGGTCCCTGCGATGCCTGTCTCCCCCTTTTTCCGGCAGCTTTCGCGTCCAAACTTGCTCCTCTACGGGGCCCTCATCCTCTCGATGGCCTCTTGTTCGGGAAAGAACCACTTTTCTCTTCGTCCATCCTTCCAGCGTGAAACCCGAGTATCGTCCGTAACCGACTCATCGACCGCGGGTTAGAAAAAAGCTGGAAAACGGAACCTGGAATGCTCCACCGACCTCGAAGTCCGAGTGCCGCCCGGTCCATCTCTCTCGTTTCGAGCGCTGGAAACGTCACTGCTGTTTGAGGCGTACTCGGCAGAGGGGGAGCGGGTCGTTAAGCGTGACCCCTGGGCTCAGTGTGACAGCCGCGATAGTGTTCACGGGCTGCAACTGAGTCATGTGTGCGGATCCACCGGTTGCGCGGGGCACGGGAAACCGGACAGGCCGACGCAAAGCCGCAGCCCGGCGATCCCCCTGCCGGCGGAGAGCTACAAGGGCTCAATGTCACTGGATAAGACGTACTGGAATGGCGGAAACGCCCGCGCCGTACACGGGTGTCCCGGTGGCGCTGCTGCCGCAACCGGACACGTTCACGACGGTCACCGTAAACTCGCCTGCCTTAGGCCCACCGCCACCGGGCCATACCCGAACGATGAAAAGTTGCAGGAATCCGATGATCGACACCGGCCCAGCCGGCGCACTGACTCCGTCATAGACCGGCACCGTCACCAGAGAATCGCTGGTGGTAATGAAATCGTTCGTCGCCAGGGATGGAGTGCCCGACAGGGGATGGTTGTTCCCGACCTGAATCTGAAGCGGATAGGTCAACGGTCCGGGAAGAACATTCTCATTGAGGATGTCCTGACCGTTGCCGGGTCTCTGGTGAACCAGGCATTGAAGGCCACTCTGCGCCGGTCCACCTCCACCTTCCGGGAAAACCGTCGGGTCCGCCGCAAGCGCATTGGTAATCGGGCCCGCGGTGGCGCCGCACGTCAGGGGCATCGGGTTGCAGCACTCGATATCTCCCTCGAATGTCGTACCGCCGCCGCCGCAGCTAGAAGGGCAAGCGCTGCCGCTGGAAGCCACCGGTAGTTGTGCCGGGTAATAGAGGAGAAGGGGACCTGGAGCTGCGGTGGGCGGGCCGAGCGGGCATCCTGGGCCCGAACCGGTGCAATCGGAACGCAGGTTGAATGTCTCACCGACCACTCCCGCAGGGAATTGCCCAGGATTAGTGATCGCACCAGTCGTGGCGCTGAAAAACGTCGAATAGCCAGCTCCGCAATTCGAGCCAAGATTGTTGGGATTGACCGGGTCACAATTCGGAAGGAGAAAGGGCTTCACACAACGGGCGACCAGAGGTATTCCCGGGCCCCCACTTACGCTCGACGAGTTCGATGGATTGAAGGCCTCTGCCTTTGCGGAGGCGCGCACCGTAAGAGGACTTCGGCTCCAGATGCGCGAGAAAAACGTAGGCAAGTTCGCATTCTGTACGGTCACATTCACGGTCGGATCGATGCCGAAGCTTGCGGCGCCACCATTGGGAAACGTGACTATCACGTCGGCCGTTTGAACCGGTCGTCCCCCGATCGTGGCCTTCGCGGCCACATCCCGGGCTGCCATGATAGCCAACGTCTGAGCTGTGGTTTGCAGAGCACCGTTGCTGGGATCGCCCGTCACGCCCGAGTCCACCAGCATCTTGGCGGCCGCGAGCGCTGCCGCGTCGGCGGCGCTCTGCGCTTCGCTATGCGCCACGTAAAGAGTAATCACGTCGATGGCCAGGGCCAGCATGGCGAGCATGCTCATCATGGCGATCACGACGAGGATCAGCGTTACGCCGCGCTCACCATTCCGACTCTGTTTTCTCCGTCGATTTCTGACCATGCTGCTGCCCTCAGCTCTCATTGGCTACGACCGCGTCCGTATTGATCGGACTGGTGCCCGGATAGCTTGCGCTCGGCACCACTAACTTGATGACATTGTTGAACTGCCAGGTGTACGGATAGCTGATCGTAACTTCGGTAGAAATGATTTTCACAGGGAATCCACCGGACGTTACCGTGCTGGTGAACACGTTGCCCCGATTGACGGTGAGGACAAGATTTCCACCCTGGGGGCAAGCACTGGTGAAAGTCCATTTCCACGGTGTACCGGCGCCCGCGGGAGTGGCTGCCGCGCTGCCCAGACCGCAATCGTTCACCTTGGCGTTCTGCATGTAATTCACGACCACATCGCGCACGGCAAGTACCGAAGGGGGCGGCGCCTTGGAGAGATCGCTGGTCGATTGGCTCGCGCCCAGCCGGGCCGCATCCCGCGTCACGTTGGAGAGCTTTTGCTTCAGGTTGAATGCGTTGCCGAAATCGATGATCCCTACCACCATCACCAGCAGCAGCGGAAGAGCGACTGCAAACTCTACGATCTGCGACCCGGTCGAGTCCCATGGCAGCAGGCGCAAGCGGCACACCATCGACGACTGACTGCCAAGGCCGGTGCTCACTGCTGCTGCTCCTCAGTCCGCATCTGCGCGGCCGCCTTCATCTGGAGAGTAAAAGTCTGAAAGGGTAGATTGAAGTTGTAGGGATACTGGAACGCCACCGATGTTCCGCACTCCTGGTGCGCACCCGAGGTGGTATTGAGGACCACGTTCTGCTGGACGCAGATCGAAGGTGTCGCCCCAACTCCCGCGGGATCGCAAGCCACTGTCGCACCACAGCCGACCGATCCACACTGGCAGGCCGTCCGCACCAGCGGTTGCACCTGCGCGGGGTTGAGCTTTGAGGCCTGCAATGTCGGCGCCACATAGTTGGTTGCAATCTGGCTGGCCGTCAGAGATACATTGCCGCAGGTGGCGCAGCTGGGTGCGACCGCCGCCCGTGCACCCTGCAGCGCAGCTTGATTGATCGTCCCGTAGATGTTGTATGCACGCCCAAAGTAGAAAACTCCCAGCAGAACCAGGAACAGGACCGGAAGTACGACCGCGATCTCGGCGATCTCGGCGCCTTGCGTCCCGAAAAGGATCCTTCTCAGTGTCTGCATCTCCCCCTCAAACCGCACCCAGCGCTCGCCCCACTCCGTACAGCACCACGGTCACTGCCACCGCCACGCCAAACGGAACCTTCACTGATTCCGGATTGTCGAGCGACACCTCGGGTCCGGGCAAGTGCAATGTCAGGAACGCTCCCAACATCTGCCCGATGTTCTGCAGCGTCTGCCGTACGCGGCCTTTGTACACCACCAACGCCAGCGCCATCACTCCAGCGACGAACATCGAACCGACCAGCACCGTGACCAGCAGCGCCGGGCCTAGAAACGCTCCCAGGGCGCCGGCCAACTTCCAGTCTCCCGCACCCAGAGCTCTCACCAGTACAAACGGAAGCAGGACCAGCAAACCCACTCCCGCGCCCAACAGGGAGGCCTCCGCTCCGGGCCAACCGCGCAGCACAGTGTTGACCACCACGCCCACCACCAAGCCTGGCACCGTCAGCCAGTTGGGGATGCGGCGATACCGCCAGTCCATCCCGCCTGCCCACACGGCCAGCAATACCGCGATCAGCCAGACGCTCCCTTTCATCATGCCCGCAGGCCTGCGGGCATGGTGTAGTGGCGACCTTTCAACGGAGGGCTCATGACTAACAATCTCGGACTGTCACTAGAGGCGGCGAAAACTGGCCAGCGGCATCTGGCCCAAAGGGCCTGCTAATGCGCGGATTTTCACACGTTTAGGTGGGCAAGTCAACGGAGGGAAAGGCCAATTACTGCCTGCGCCGAAGGGATATTCAAAATGTTCGCATATCCCAGGTTTTATGCTCATAAATAGAAGAAACAAAAGGCCCGGAAGAAACCGGGCCCTGTTGGGCTTAACGAAATTCAATTGGGCAATTGGCAATTGAAAGGTCGGACCCTCACTGGTTCAAGGTGTGCGCCGCGTTGTGCTCGGCGATGACCTGCTTGGCGTGATCTTCGAGCGCCCGGGCCTGGGGCAGCAGTTCCAGGGCCTTGATGATCTGCGGATCGTTCTCGGCACGAACTTTCAACCCTTCATCCTGGCCGAACTGGTCAACGAAGACTTCGCTCTTGATACTGTAGCGAACCCAGTCGTTGTTTTCAACCAGGTCAGCCTCGGTGTAGGGGATTTTCTCTTCGTCCAGGAATTTGCGGAATTCCTGCATGATGATTTCGTCGGCCGCGAAAGTCTTGGCGACGTTGTTCTTCACCACATAGCGCTTGGCGAAGTTAAAGAAGGCGTAGTGCTGCAGCAGGGTGTCTTGGAAGTGGTTGCTTTTGACCGGGGGCACATTCACATCGGGGGTGATTCCGCCGCCGCCGTAAACGGTGCGCCCGCCATCGGTGAGCTTCACTTCGTGGTTGGCGTTGTTCGCGTCGCTATCGCGGTTGTAGTAGTAGTCGTACAGCGACACGTTCGAATAATCGCGCTGGATCAGGCGGCCGCTGGGCGTGTAGTACCGAGCCGTCGTCAGCGCCAAGCCAGTGTTTTCGGCCAGCGGATAAACGGTCTGCACCAGGCCTTTGCCGAATGTGGTTTCACCCACGATCAAGCCCCGGTCGTGATCCTGGATCGCGCCGGCCACGATTTCCGCGGCCGAGGCGGTGCCCTTATTCACCAACACAACCATTGGATATTCGCGTCCGCCGTTTCCGTGCGTCGCCGTGTAACGCTTCTCGGGTGAAGAGCGCCCGTGGTGCGAAACGATCAGCTGACCCTTCTTCAGGAACTTGTCGGCTACGCCCACGCCTTCGCTAAGCAATCCACCAGGGTTCTGCCGGAGATCGAGGACCAGGCCCTTGACATCGCCGAATTTGTCGAGCGCGTCGGAGACTTCACGCTCGGTGGTTTCCTGGAAGCCGGTGATATGGACATAGCCAACGCCGGGTTTGATCAGGAAGGCGAGGTCCACGCTGTTGCGCGGAATCTCGTCGCGCACCAGGCTGAATTCCATTGGCTTGTCGACGCCCTCGCGCAGGATTGTGATGTGCACCGTCGTGCCCTTGGGTCCCTTCAGCAGGTCCGCAACGTCGGAGGTGCTCATGTTGTCGGTGGCCTTGCCGTCGACCGCGATGATGACGTCCCCAGGATGAATGCCAGCCTTGTAGGCGGGCGTCCCGACAAAGGGAAAAATAACAATGACCTTGTTGTTGCGCGGGCCAACCGTCATGCCGACGCCGTAGTACTTGCCGCGCTGTTCTTCGCGCAGCAGCGAGTACGACTTGGGATCGAAGAAGTTGGAGTGCGGGTCGAGCGCGTGCAGCATGCCCGGAATCGCCCCGTTGTAGATGGCCTTGTCCGCGTTGACCGGCTCGGCGTAGTTGTCCTCGACCACCTGGTAAACCTGGGTGAACTGCTTCAGGCTGTCCTTGACATCGGCGTCACTGCTGGGCGGGGTGTAGGCACTCTTCTGTGCGAAGAGCATGCCCAAGCAGCCGCAAGTTACTAGAATTACAACGACGAGGAAGAGTGAACGACGAGAACTACCTGCCATCTTCAGTTTCCTTAAATTTGGGGCACGACGGGGCCCCGAATACCGCACAATTTGGGCAGTATAGCACGCGAAACTGCGTCGTTATGAGACGGATTCTGGCTCGGGAGGTTACCAAAGCGGGTATCCGGCCCTGCAACTGTTGAGATGATGAATCCCGGGGTGGCGATGCAGGTAATCCACAGCTGGCGTGACCTCCGGCTGGAGTGGAGCGGACAGGTCGGTCCGCCTGGAGACTCGGCACGCCGCTGGCGCTTTTCCCAGAGTGGCAACGGCATCTGATCGCGGGGGTACCCGCTCGGTCTATTGGGATCAGCGACTTAGACAGCCCAGACCGCCAAAATCTCTGGCGATATCAGGACTTACACGGAAAATACTGTCAACCCGGGAGTTAGATTGTCAAAGAATCAGGGCAGGCCTTGCCGCAGACCACACTGGCGACCGTGACAGGAGTTTCTCTGAACGGCCGGTCGAAGGTCTGTGACAGGAGGCAAGAATCCTTACCCGGTGGCTACTTCTGGGGAGCTGCTTGCGGCAGGCGCAGCCTTTGGGAGAACCGGCCAGATCCTTCCTGGTAGATGACGCGCACCGCTCGCGGTTCCCACGTGGGTATGGGAGAGGGAGTCTTTCACCGAGATCTGCATCGGGCCGGACTTAAACTCCGAGGGGGTCACGTTCCGTAACCGAAAATGCAACCAGCCTTCGCGAGCCAGGCCACATTGCAACGGCTGAGCAGTGTCCAGCTCCGAGACGCTTTCCAGGGCCGCTCGCAGGTGCACGTCCCACACCTCCCATTCTTCCTGCAGTTTGCCCAGGCGCCAGTTCTCCAAGTCGCCACTGATCCGCTCGGCGACGCGAGTGGAACCATCGGATGATTTCAACTCAAGCTGGAGGGACTGAATGCCCAAGGGGACGTCGGTTTCGTTCACCAGCCAACATTTGAGGAAGACGTCGAACTCCAAATCTGGTTGGTTCGGGTCGCCAATCTCCTGGAATTTCCCGCCACGTTGCGGGCGGGCATGGATCTCCTTTACGGCAACCAAGACCTGAGTTTGAAGCCCGTGGGAATCGGGCGGCTGAGAATTTTCCCGCTTCGGTCTGGTCCCCCTAGCCTCGGAAGCCACCACCATCACCAGCCCCACAATCAGGCATACGCTTGTGAATGCGAGCCCGACGGGGCTGCCCGTGGCAAAGCCCAAGGCCGCTCCGCTCGCCAGTACGCCAATTCCAAGAAGCTGAAGTTTCGACATTGCGGACGTCCCACGCGCGCACTGCAGGGCTCAATTCCTAGTCCGGCAAACGGCCCTTGGCCAGTGGAGAGTTGCGCCGGACAAAATCGTTGAAGCGGCGCGGAACCGGTCGTGCTTGGGAATATTGTATGGAAATTCTGCCACCGTCCAACTTCTTTCTGTTCCCGTCAACGCGAATTTACATTTGCACCGGGAGGAGAGTCTGGAACGAAGTTGCTTATCCGATTGGTAAAGGCAGGCTCGGAACACATTCAGAATGAAGGGGCAAAGCAGAAGTGCGGCTTTTTGGATGCGCCGGAATGCCGTCCCGACGGCATTCTCCGAAGATCGGTGAGCTGAGAGTTTAGGGTACTGTGACGACGACGGAGGCCGAGGTGCGATCGTACTGGTTGGTCGCGTAGAGTGTGTAGGTGGTGGTGGCCGACGGTTTCACGGTCACGCCACTTCCTCGCACTGCACCGACCCCTGGGGACACAATCACGTACGAAGCGTTCGTGACCGCCCAGGCCAGGGTCACGCTGCCTCCCGCCGCAGTTTTGGCGGGCGTAGCAGTGAAGCTGGTGATCGTCGGGGCGGCTCCCGAAGGGATGTTCGAAGCGTTGTAGACGGGATTCATCTGGACTACTTCGAAAGCGGTGGCTGGCACGTTCTTGAGCGTATCCAGATCACTGCCCCAACGGCGGTCGGAAACGCCAGTGACGTAGAGAGCGCTGCCGTTGTCGGCCAGGATCAAGCCATATTTCTTCATGGCGGTGAGTACGGATTGCATGTTTGCGGAAAATCCGGAAATGTCATAGCTGGCTTTCAGGCGCAAGCGCATTCCCATCGGTGGTGCGGTGGCAGCGCTGATGTTCCCCGCGTAGTGGGAAGCCGGAGGCGTGAACGCGGCACGTGAGTGCGGCACCGTGAAACGGAAGGCATGCTGGATTTTTCCCCCTGCGGCTTCGTCGTAGCGAACCAGGCCCGGAAAAATCGGCAGGCCGGCGGCGTCGGCCGAAGTCCAGGTGTAGGGCCGCTGTTCGTTGCCGAGCAGGTCCCACACGGCTGTGGAATCGGCGTTCCAGCTGCCGTCACTGTTCGGAGACGCGTTGTACAACTCGTAGAGAAAGCAGTTGCTGTTATTCAAGACCAGAACGTGACGGTCGCCCGTGCTCGACGATCCCCCTTCCACCAGCGCGTTTGCGGGAATGGGCATCGGGCCGGGATCGCTTTCGCCGCCATAGGCGCCGAGGTTGACTCCCACCAGGTTTTGATTCCCGTCCACGATGACAAACGGAATGCCGTAGTTCGGGTCGGCTCCGAAATCCGGATGCACGTGGGTGCCGGTCCCGATAAAGCTGCTGATGACGGAATCGGAATTCGAGTCGACGGCCGCCGTTGAGATGTCGGCATTCCACAGGCTGGCACTCGAGAAAGGCAGGAACCCGCCGAGGCTGGCGTTTTGGCCCAGCGCCATCTGCTGACAGGAGGTGGCAGAGCCGCCGGTGCCGCCTCCGGATCCACCCGATCCGCCCGAGCCGGAACCGCCGGCGCCTGAACCTCCACCGCCGGAGTTCGTGGCAGTTCCCGCGCTACAGGCTACGAGCAGCAGGGTGAAAGCAGAAACGCCGGCGTAGCAGAGCGATTTCCAGGGAGAAGGCGAGGGGGGCATGGCTCATTCATTCTTTCCGATTGCCGTGCAACCGGAAAGAGGACGTTAGTGCGGCTTCCGCGGAATCGGGACAGGTACCGGGGTAATGGGCCGGGAGGAAGACGAGGAGAGCGCGGGGCGCGTTGCTGCCAATCTAACTCCCGCAGTATGATGGCTGTATGAATCTCGGCTTTCCAGAGATGGTATTCATTTTTATCGGAGCTCTCATCCTATTTGGGCCGAAGAAGTTGCCCGAGATCGGGCGTCAGATTGGGAAGGCTCTGAACGAATTCAAGCGCGCTTCGAATGAATTCAAGGCGCAGATCGAGACTGAGATCGCCAATCTGGAGCGCGAGACAACGCCCCAGATTCTTCCTCCTTCGGAGCCGCCACAAGGCGCCCTGGCTAGTGGGACGATGCTCGACGCGCCTGCCGTTGAGCACGCGCCCGCCGTTGAGCACGCGCCCGCGCAGTTGACCCCGGGAACCGATTCCATCGCCAAGGGTCCCGATGCCTGAAATGGCCGCCGAAGTACCCCCTCAGGGAGATGACAACGACCGCATGCCCGCCATGGGCTTCCTTGAGCATCTTGAGGAACTGCGGAAGCGGATTATCTATTCGCTGATCGCGGTGGTGATTGGATTCTTCGCGTGCTGGAGCTATGCGGAG
>DASQPN010000096.1:0-3848 GCA_035643915.1 Terriglobales bacterium
GCCTTCGCAGCGGCGCAGCGGCTGCCGACGGAGTGATCCACACCGCTTTTATCCACGATTTCTCAAACTATGGGCCTGCCGCCGAGGCGGATAGGCGTGCCATCGAGACTCTCGGCGGCGCGCTCGCGGGCTCTGATCGCCAGTTGATCATCACTTCCGGGACCTTGCTCGCTCAACGCCAAGGCTCGCTCGCAACAGAAGAGGATGCGCCCAATCCCAGCTTCCCCCGCAAGTCGGAGGAGGCGGCGCTTGCGCTGGCGGCACGCGGAGTCCGCGCATCTGTGCTGCGGCTTCCCCCGTCGGTCCACGGCGGCGGTGATCACGGCTTTGTGCCACGCCTGATTAGCATCGCACGTGAAAAGAGCGTTTCCGGATTTATAGGCGACGGACTCAACCGCTGGCCTGCGGTGCATCGGCTCGATGCCGCCCATCTCTACAGGCTGGCGCTTGAGAAGGGTTCCGTCGCAGCACGGTGTCACAGTGTGGCCGACGAGGGCGTACCGACTCGAGAGATCGCTGAGGTCATCGGCCGGCGACTGAACGTGCCGGTCGTCAGCAAGTCTCGCGAGGAAGCAGCCGATCATTTTGGCTGGATCGCTATGTTCTTTGCTATGGACGGTCCGGCTTCAAGCGCACAAACTCAGGAACGGCTGGGATGGCGACCGGTTCAGCCTGGGCTCATTGCCGATCTGAACGCGGAGCACTATTTCGAACACGCTGCGGACGCCATCCCTTTGCACGGCTAGCGCGTGACCGGACCATGAACCATCACATCGAACGTGTCAGTACAAGGAGGAAGGGAATGACGAAAATACTTGAGGCAACTTCATTTGGCGCAACTTCGACCACAGAGGACGTCTTGTCCGGCGCGAATCTGAAGGGCAAACGGGTCCTCGTAACGGGTGTTTCGGCCGGGCTCGGCGTGGAAACGGCGCGGTCGCTGGCGGCACGTGGCGCACACGTTGTGGGCGCGGCGAGGGATCTTTCCAAAGCTGAAAACGCGACTGCGCAGGTGCGAAAGGACGCTGCAGACAATGGTGGCACATTCGAGCTGATCGGGCTCGATCTTGCCGACCTTGAGAGTGTGCGGGCTTGCGCTGATCAACTGCTGGCGAAAGGGGAACCGTTCGACGTGGTCATTGCCAATGCGGGCGTGATGGCCACGCCATTTGGCCATACGGCTGACGGCTTTGAGACCCAGTTTGGCACCAATCATTTAGGCCACTTCGTCCTGGTCAACCGTATAGCGCGTCTCATTCGCGCCGGTGGGCGGCTTATCAATCTGTCGTCTTCGGGGCATCGCTACTCGAATGTTGATCTTGAGGACCCAAGTTTCGAGCACACTGCCTATGATCCGTTCCTTGCCTATGGCCGATCCAAAACGGCGAACATCCTCTTCGCCGTTGCCTTCGACAAACGGCACCGGGGCCACGGTGTGCGGGCCGCAGCCGTGCATCCAGGAGGCATTCGAACGGAACTGGATCGCCACATCGACTCCAGCCGCCTCGAAACAATCGTCGAAGAGATCAATCAGCAGCTCGCCGCCCAGGGTAAGGGGCCTTTTCAGTGGAAGACCATTCCTCAGGGAGCCGCAACCTCGGTGTGGGCTGCTGTGGTCGCTCCGGCCGACGAGATTGGCGGCCGATATTGCGAGAACTGCCATGTCGGCCAAATCGTGCCGGATCACGTGACCATCACCGCCATCAGCGAAGGGGTCCGTGGATATGCGCTCGATCCAAACAACGCCGAGTCGCTCTGGAAGAAAAGTGAAGAGCTGGTGGGCGAATCTTTTTAGTTCTCTTCACTGCAAACAACGAACAGTTTCAGAAAGAATGGAATGGAGAATGGAATGGAGGAACGGAATGATTGAACAGACTGATCTGGCCGGCAACTTCGCTCTGCCTAGCACGTCGAGAACGTTGAACCGCATGGGCTACGGGGCCATGCAACTCGCAGGCCGAGATGGCAACAAGTTGGTATGGGGACCTCCCCGCGACATCGACGGAGCGATTGCTCTTCTGCGAGAGGTCGTCGCAAGTGGCGTGAACCACATCGATACAGCCGATTTTTATGGTCCCCATGTCACGAACCAGATCATACGAAAAGCGCTGCATCCTTATCCCGACGATCTAGTGATCGTCACCAAAGTCAGCGTCCGGCGCGGTGAGGATGGATCATGGATTCCGGCTTTCTCACGCGAAGAACTGACTGCAGCGATTCACGACAACCTCCGCAATCTGGGACTGGACGTGCTCGATGTGGTCAACCTGCGCAGCATGTTTAGCATCCATGAACCCGCCGAGGGGTCGATCGAGGCACCGCTCACAGTTCTAGCCGAACTCCAGCAAAAGGGTTTGGTGCGTCATATCGGGCTTAGCAACGTGACGCCCGCGCAGATCGCGGAAGCCCGACAGATCGTTCCGATCGTCTGCGTACAGAACCAATACAACCTCGCACACCGGGCCGACGATACTCTCATCGCGGATCTTGCTCGTGACGGCATCGCCTACGTGCCATTCTTTCCACTCGGCGGGTTCACTCCACTCCAGTCGTCTACCTTGTCTGACGTCGCCACGCGCCTCGGTGCCACGCCCATGCAGGTTGCGCTAGCCTGGCTTCTTCAGCGATCGCCCAATATCCTGGTCATCCCCGGAACATCTTCCATCGAACATCTTCGCGAGAATCTTCAGTCTTGGCCGCTTCAGATTCCCCCTGAAGTGATTGCCGATCTCGACGCAATCAGCTGAAATGCCTGGAATGGGAGGCACACATCGTAAGGGCTACACTCCGCGCTCGCCCGCAAGATCAGCAACAAGCGGCAACCCAGTCCAGGGTATTATTCTGAAATGTGACTGAAAAGCCAGACACACACCCCAAGATACCGCTTGGCAAGGGTTTTCTCCGGTCCTTTGTTCGATGGCTTGCCATCGGCGTGGTGCTTCTTTGGTCGCTTGCCGCGCTGATCCTTCTGGCCGCTCGGTGGATCGACCCACCGTCAACCGCAGTGCACATCCAGCGCCACTTGCAGGCCTGGATTCACCACACTCCGTATCACGAACACTACAAATTCATTCCGCTCGGCCAAATCTCGCCCGATCTCCAACACGCTGTAGTGGCAGCGGAGGACGCGCGCTTCTACCAGCACCATGGGTTCGATTGGCACCAGATCCAAATCGCTGCCGAAGACGATTTGGAAAGCGATCGCACTCGCGGAGCTTCAACCATTACGCAGCAACTTGTAAAGAACCTATTTTTCGGAACGGGTCGGTCAATCCTCCGCAAGGGAGCGGAGTTCACACTGGTACCGGTGGCCGAATTCGTCCTCGGCAAGCGGCGCATTCTAGAGATCTACCTCAATGTGGTCGAATGGGGTCCTGGGATTTATGGTGCCGAGTCGGCGTGTCGTTACTACGACGGAACCGCTGCCCGGAACGTCGGTCGGGAACAGGCGGCACGGCTCGCTGCGATTCTGCCGGCTCCCCTGAAGCGACGGCCCGAGCGCATGAATAAGTACAGCGCGCGCATCCTTGAGCGGATGCGCCAAATGGGTTGGTAATCGCGAGCAACCTCTTACCAAAGCCGCGCGTATGATTTCTCTCGCGGTGGGTTCCTAAGAGGGATCTGGAAAAGCTCGCGGCCAGAAAACAGATGGTATTATCGCTGTGGGAATCCACCAGTGGAACCGACAAAACCTAAACTTCCGAGCGAAGCCATAGAGCTTTACAACGATTTCATTCACGGTGAGATCAGTCGCCGCGCTTTTATGGAGGGCATGCAGCGACTAGCGGGCGGTCTGGCGGCAGCCACGGTTATCAATGCATTGATGCCGAATTACGCGCTGGGCCAGC
>DASQPN010000097.1:0-5618 GCA_035643915.1 Terriglobales bacterium
ATGCTCGTGTGGCGCGGACACTCCTGTCCGCGTCTCCCCAGAATGGCTGTGCGTATGCCCATGATGCTCATGCTCGTGGTCAGAATGTTTATGGGAATGAGCCTGCTGTTCCTGCCGCTCCCAATACTCCTCGCGTGGCAAATCCTTCTCCCCATCGACCCAAACATCCACCTTGGTCGCCGAAATCCCGCTGCGCACTACCCTGGAAATTTCCAGCCGTGCCCCCACGTTCAGCGCCGCCACAGTCTTCTCCAGCAGCGAAGCCGGAACTCCGGCATCCACGAGCGCGCCCAGAAACATGTCGCCGCTCATGCCGGAGAAACAGTCGAGGTAAGCAATCTTCATGGGAGAATCTGTCGTTTGGTCGTTGGCTGTTGGTCGTTGGTAAAAGCCACCGCTCTCAACAGTGCGCCCGATCCAATGGCTGTTTCGGCCGGTCGCCCCCAGTCGCTTCCTGCCAGAGGGGTTGTAGGTCGGTTTTCGCCAACGACCAACGACCAAACTTGTTGTTCATCATAGGGAAGCCGCCAGGCTCCGTCAAACCCGGCTCCGTCTCCCAGTTTGCTACAATCACTAGTTTCTTCAATAAGTTAGAGGGTCTCCTTGTATCGCATTCTCGAACGCCGTTTGACCCAGCAAGTCCGTGACTTCCTGCGCGGTGCCTACGATCTCGACTTGCCCAAGATCGTCGTCGAGCAGCCACCGAAAGTCGAACTGGGTGAGTATGCCATGCCCCTGGCGTTTGAACTGGCCAAGAAGCTGCGTAAGGCTCCGCGCAAAATCGCGGAGGAGATCGTCAGCGGCATCGGTCCGATCGAAGGCTTTGAGAAGTTGGAAGTTGCGGGTGCCGGATACATCAACGCGCGCGTCAAACGCGGGGAAGTCGCGGCCGCACTCGTCGCCGATCAAAGGCAGCAGGTCCAAGCTCCTTCCGGCAAAGTGCTCGTGGAGCATTCCAGCATTAACCCCAACAAAGCCGCGCACATCGGACACCTGCGCAACGCCATTCTGGGCGACACATTCGTCCGCCTGCTGCGGTTCGCGGGCAGGGAAGTCGCCATCCAGAACTACATCGACAACACCGGCGTGCAAGTGGCTGACGTGGTTGTAGGTTTCCTCCACCTCGAGAAGAAATCCCGCGCCGAGATTGAGCAACTCACTCGCCGGCCGCGCTTTGACTACTACTGCTGGGATCTTTACGCGCGTGCCTCGCAATGGTACGGGCAGGACAAGCAGAACCTGCAGGCGCGACTGAAAACCCTGCACGAGATCGAAGCAGGCGGGAATGAGACCACAGCCCTCGCGGACTTGATCTCGGTCGCCGTGCTGCGCCGGCATCTGGAAACGATGGACCGGCTCGACATCGAGTACGACTTCCTGCCCCGCGAGAGCGAAATCCTGCGCTTGCATTTCTGGGATGCGGCTTTTACCAAGCTGAAAGAAGGCGGCGTGCTGTACTTCGAGACTGACGGGAAGAATAAGGGCTGCTGGGTGATGCGTCGGGCGGGCACTGGCAAAAGACCTGAAACCGCGGAGGGCGCGGAGAGAGCCGCAGAGAACGCTGAGGACAACGTGGCCGAGGAAGACCAGAAAGTCATCGTGCGGTCGAATGGTACGGTCGGTTATGTCGGCAAGGACATCGCTTACCACATGTGGAAGTTCGGCTTGCTCGGACGCGACTTCGGCTATCGCAAGTTCTACCTGTACCCCAATCAGCATCAGTGCTGGATCTCTGCGACCGAGGGGGAGAAAGACCATCCCCACTTCGGTGATGTGGGCGAGATCTACAACGTCATCGATGCGCGCCAGTCCGAAGCGCAGAACACGGTCATCGAAGCGCTGCGCGGCCTGGGGCACCAACAGCAGGCCGACCGCTACACGCACTTTTCCTACGAGATGGTCGCACTCACCCCCCGTTGTGCCACCGAGCTCGGCTACCAGCTTTCGGAGGAGGACAAGGCGAAGCCGTACATCGAGGTATCTGGCCGCAAGGGCTTTGGCGTGAAGGCCGATGACTTGATTGACCGGCTGATTGCTTCCGCAAGGAGCGAAGTCGATCCCCGCCACCCACAGCTCACCGACGACGAGCGGCGCGCGATCGCTACCCAGATCGCCGTCGGCGCGCTGCGCTATTTCATGCTGAAGTACACGAAGTCGTCGGTGATCGCGTTCGATTTCAAGGACGCGCTCAGCTTCGAAGGCGAGACCGGGCCCTACGCACAGTACGCCGTGGTCCGTGCCGCCAACATTTTCCGCAAGGGCGGGTTCGATCCGGAGACGTTTGGCGAAGACGCGGCGAGCCGCGTCTCTACCGAAGACCTTGCCAACTATCTGGCCGACGAAGCGGGGAACGAGATCTGGGAACTCTGGCTGGCGGCGGCCAAAACTGCCTACATCGTGGACCAGTGCATAGCGACCACCGAGCCGGCGTATCTCGCGAAACACGCGTTCCAGTTGGCGCAACTGTTCAACTACTTCTACCACCGGCATCCCATCCTGAACGAAGCCGACGAAGGGCGGAAACGATTCTTGCTGGCAACGGTAGCGGTCGTGCGGCGAGAACTGCTTCGCACGCTGGGCGTGCTGGGGATCACGGTGCCGCCGGTGATGTAGGGCAGGTCTGAGGTCTCAGAGTTTAGGTCTTAGATGATGGGAGGCGAAAGCTACGAGCTACGCGCAAGGCGCGTGAGCAAACCCAACATCTCAAGGTCTCAGTCTCAAGTGTTCGAGCGTGAAGACCCACCACCCCAAGACCAAGGCCTAACAGCCGAGACCTGACACCCGAGACCTGACACCCGAGACCTGACACCTAACACCCCGCAAAAGCGCTGGCGGTTCTTCAGGTTGCGGAGTTGTTCAATAACTTGGAGATATTGGGCGATTTCGAAGACGCGATTGGAGGTCCTGTGACGCATTGTTAGTCGTGAGACGGCCTTTCTTTGTCCGCCCAGATGCCGATCGAGGATTCTATGGCTATTCCCAGGCTTCCTAGGGGCATTCTTTGCGACGATTGGAGTCGTGTCGGAGCGCTTTCGCAACCCTGTTCTCGGATTTATCTCGGAGTTAAAATATTCCAAAGTTGAAGGGCGTTAGCCCCTTACAAGCTGGCAACCACCTCCCGCCACCCGGCATCCAATCAACTAAGGAAGTCAGGGAGGGTTTATGCGTAAGTCTTGGGGCGCCATCGGTGTGATGCTATTGCTGGCTGTTGCCGCCATGGCGGCGCCGAAGGCCACACCTGGTACGCAATCGAATCAGCCTTTTCCCGGTACGCTCAGAAATGCTCGCTATGTGTACGTCGCGTCCTACGACGGCGACGAATTCAACATCCACCTGCTGCCCGAGGATCGGGACGCCATCGTGGCTGTGCAGGATGCGATCCGCAAGTGGGGCAAGCTGACGCTGGTGTACAGGCCGGAAGAAGCGGATATTGTTCTGCTGGTCGAGAGTCGCCCGTCTGAGGACATATTGGCCGTCTACGACGCCCGCCAGTTTTCGAATGGCATGTACCTGTGGCGCGTCATGGGACGCGATGGCCTCGAGGCCGGCGAGACGCCGCTGTTCTCCCAGTTCGAAAAAGGTTTCGAAGGAGTTCAGCCGACGTCAGACAAGTCCACCCACAAGTAACAGGTTGTTGCAGGCGAACCACGGGCACGCACTTTCTGAAGTGGATCGAACCTGATCCTCGACAGGGCGTCCTCGTGGTTTTCGCTTAGAAGCCTCCGCCCCGACGCGCCTGTCCTTGCCGCGCCAGCCCGAAACCTGCCGTTACCTCTGTAACCTTCGCCTGCGAATTGGCGTGGCCGCCAATCGTCTGGTTGTCCACAATTAGGCTGGATCTCTCGGGACGACGGGAAACTCATGAGAACAAGCCTTATCTCCACCATCCTGGCCTGCGCGCTGATCGCGTCCGCGTGGGCACAACAACTTCCGCCGAGGACGTACGACTGGGTACGCGCCAGCGACGAAATCGTGCAACTTGACCCTGCCGACTACCACACGGGGCGGGTTTACCGGCCGGGGCCAGACGGCGGGAACATGCACGTCATCATCCAGGCCAAGCGGCCTGTGACGCTGGCCATGACCTGGGCCGCGGAGTGGAATGCCGCGCGCCAGCATCCGGAGACTTGGGGCAATCTCGAGTACCGGTGTTTGCGCGAGCACGTGACCAGTACAACTTACGAGTGCCACCTCCCCTCGGCGCGGCCCATGGTGTTGGTCATTCACGATGAACGTACTCCCAACCGCGCCATCGTGCAGGGGATTGGAGCGATCCTCGGCAAGGGGGGAGCCCGCGCGTTGATGTCTCCCAACGATGTCCAGATCGGGTATCACAGCTGGTCCTGCGTCGCCAACTGCATTCAGCCCGAGTTTCAGTGGGTGCTGCTGGTGAAGGAGAAATACGAACTTACGGCGCTGCCCAAGCTATACAGCATCCTAACGCCGGAGTATGACGGCCAGAAACTGTGGATGAAGATCAAAGCACCGGTCCCCATGACCCTGGGGGTGATGCCGTCCGGGACGGCTGACCAGGTGTACGACAAGCCCGACGAACTGGGTTCAGCGTTGGGGCAGACTTCGTGCAAGCAGCGCGGAGTGCAGACCATGGAGTTTGACTGCCTGTTCAACCCGGCCGACGGGCCGCAATCGCTGCTAGTTCTTCCCAGCAGTCCCGTCAAATCGCACAAGAAGGCCGAGATCGAAGTACAGTCCTACAAGTGCGTGGCGAATTGCGATCTGTTGAAGGCCAGCGGGACGCAGCCCTGAGACGGATTCCCTTCACGGTTCTGGGTCGTGGTGTTGGTCGCACTAGCTTGGGAGAAGGGTCGCGGGGAGACGGCAGCGCTTCGCAGTCTCGGCCAATGCCGCCCCCGGGAATGGACGACAATCCCAACCTGCTCCAGCTCCGCGCCTTGCAGGCTCTTGCCGATTCTTCCGGGAATACCCCTCGTGCTTGGAGTTCCGAATGGTGCGATTCCGCTCCCGCAAAGTGAGAAGGGCCGCCGCGGCCCCGTAAAGAACAGGAAGAGCAATAACCTCCTCGCAACCTTCGGATCCGCTTTCTGCACCCGTCCGTGGAATGGGAGCGTTTGTACCGAGGCTCCGACTATGCCGTGAAATCCCGCACAAACTCCACCAGGCTCCGCACCGCAATTCCGGACGGGCCCTTGGCGATCCACGGCTTCGCTTCCTCGGTCCAGGCCGTACCGGCGATGTCGAGGTGCAGCCACGGCGTCTCTTCCGCGAATTCTTTCAGGAACATCGCGGCGGTGATGGCGCCGCCCCAGCGTCCTCCGGAGTTGACGATGTCCGCGATACCGGAGCGGATGACTTCCTTGTATTCGTCGTCGAGCGGCATACGCCAGAATTTCTCGCCAGCCTTGTCTTCGGCCTTGCTAAACCTCTCGTACATCTTGTCGTCGTTGGCGAAGATACCTGCATGAACGTAGCCGAGCGCGACCACCACTGCGCCGGTGAGCGTGGCGGCGTCGACCAGGTGGGTGCAGCCGAGTTGGCGCGCGTAGAAGAGACCGTCGGCGAGCACCAGGCGGCCTTCGGCGTCGGTGTTGATGATTTCAATCGATTTGCCGGACATGGCGATCTGGACGTCACCGGGC
>DASQPN010000098.1:0-6825 GCA_035643915.1 Terriglobales bacterium
CCGCTGGCTCGTCACCGCGCGCGATGTAGGTAGGCAACGGAATGTGGCCGAGCCGTTCGATCGCCTCGTGCACATCGCCTTGGGACGTGAGCCGCAGGCGGCGTAACCCGTATGCGCCGCGGCCAATCACTTCGGCGACCAGTTCTCCATCCCCGAAAAAGACGCGCTCGCCCAATTGCATCTTTCTGCCCGGACGAACTAATGCCTCCCATTCTTCCGCGGACAGCTGCCGCGTCAGCAAGACTTCTATTTCGGAGGACAAAAACTCTTGCGCCACACGTGTGTTGCGACTCGGCTTCTCCGCGCGAACACCCGCGCGCCGTCCAAATAATCGCGCGGGAATGACCCGCGCGTTATTCACCACGATGAGTTCGTCGCCCCGCAGGCGCTCCGGGAGGCTCCGGAATGCGGAATCTTCCCAGTCGTGAGTCCGGCAATTCAAAATGAGCATGCGGGAGGAGTCGCGCTGATCCAAAGGGCGCTGTGCAATTTGTTCAGGAGGCAGTTCGTAGCTGAAGTCGGAAAGACGCATTATCGGGTGCTGGAACTATAGTTCAAATCTCGGAGAATGTGCAACTTCTAGCAGGAATTAATTGATAAGTCATTTATATACAATATTTTGGAATTCTTGATGCGTCGGTCGCCTGATTCCGAAAATACTTGACATTAATAAGCGCATATTATATGATTCGCATGCAGTCAGTGAGACATAACCAGGAGGAGATTAGCAACCATGAACACCGTCGTACGATATGAACCTTTTCGCGGGCTTTCCACACTTCATGACCAAGTCAATCGCCTTTTTAACGAAACCATTTTCCGTGGCCATAACGAGGACTCTGCCATCACCACCTGGGCCCCGGCCGTGGATATCTACGAAACTCCCAATGAGCTGGTGGTGAAGGCAGACCTTCCCGACGTTGATGAGAAAGACATCGACATCCGTGTCGAAAACAACCTGCTCACGGTCCACGGCGAGCGCAAGATCGAGAAGGAAGAGAAAGAAGAGAACTATCGCCGCGTGGAGCGCCAGTACGGCAGCTTCACCCGCACCTTCACGCTGCCCACGACCGTGGATGCCGAGAAGGTTTCCGCAAACTACGACAAGGGCATCCTGAAGATCGCCCTGCCGAAGAAAGCCGAAGCCAAGCCCAAGCAGATCAAGGTGAACGTCGGCAGCGAACAGACCCTGGAAAGCAAAGGCCCCAGCAAAGCGGCATAACCGAAGGCGGCACAGGGTTATTGCGGGGGGCGGTCGCGGTAGCCGTCTCCCGTTTTTGTTGGCGGTTTAGCATTTGGCGCTAAGACTTAAGTTGTAACCGCGCACCCGACCCAAGGGGGGAGCGGTCGGCCCAATGTTGAGCGATAAATGCCAGTTGCTTTTTGAAGTCGTTCGCACTGCCAAAACCATCATAAGAGAGAGTCCAGGAGTCTCCCATGGCGATTCGTTGGGACAAATTTACAGTCAAAGCGCAGGAAGCGGTGCAGCGGGCGAACGATATCGCATCCGAACACGGCAACCCCGAGCTGTTGCCCATGCACTTGCTCGCGGCCCTGATCGAAGACCAGGAAGGCATCGTAGTTCCGGTGCTCGAAAAGATCGGCGTCGGCGCGCAGGCCGTACTGAGCGAGATCTACCGCGAGATCGGGCGCCTGCCCAAAGTGTCAGGCGAAGGCGCTACCCAGGCGGCCATGTCGCCCGCGCTGAACCAGCTGATCGAGCGCGCCTTCCAAGAGGCTGCCAATTTCAAGGACGAGTATGTTTCAACCGAGCACCTGCTGCTCGCCTCCGCGCGGTCGAAGAAAGACGCTGCCCAGGAAATCCTGGCCCGTCACGGCGCGACCCACGACGCCATCCTCAAAGCGCTGACCTCCGTGCGCGGATCGCAGAAGGTCACCGACCAGAATCCCGAAGCCAAGTACCAGGCGCTGGAACGCTATGCCCGTGACCTGACCGAGCAGGCCCGGCGGGGCAAGCTCGATCCCGTCATCGGCCGTGACGAGGAAATCCGGAGGGTTGTTCAGGTGCTCTCCCGCCGCACCAAGAACAACCCCGTGCTGATCGGGGAGCCCGGTGTGGGCAAGACGGCCATCGTGGAAGGCTTGGCCCAGCGCATCATCTCCGGCGACGTGCCCGAAGTTCTGAAGAACAAGCGCTTAATCGCGCTCGACCTGGGCGCCATGCTGGCAGGCGCCAAGTACCGTGGCGAGTTCGAAGACCGATTGAAAGCCGTTCTCAAGGAGATTGAAGACTCCCAGGGACAAATCATCCTGTTCATCGACGAGCTGCACACTCTGGTCGGGGCCGGCGCGGCCGAAGGCGCGATCGACGCCTCGAACATGCTGAAGCCCGCGCTCGCGCGTGGGGAGCTGCGTGCCATCGGTGCCACTACGCTCAACGAGTACCGCAAGCACATCGAAAAGGACGCCGCCCTGGAACGCCGCTTCCAGCCGGTGCTGGTCGGCGAACCCAATGTCGAAGACACGATCGCGATCCTGCGTGGCCTGAAAGAACGCTATGAAGTGCATCATGGCGTCCGGATCAAGGATTCGGCGATCGTCGCCGCCGCGACGCTCTCGCACCGCTACATCAGCGACCGCTTCCTGCCCGACAAGGCGATCGATCTGATCGACGAGGCGGCGGCTTCGCTGCGCATCCAGATCGACTCGCTGCCGACCGAGATTGATCAGTTCGAACGCCGCGCCACGCAGCTCGAAATCGAAAAACAGGCACTCAAGAAGGAAGAGGATCCCAATTCGCGCGAACGCCTGGCCGTGATCGACAAGGAGTTGGCCGAGATTCGCGAGCGGGCCAACGCGTTGAAGGCGAAGTGGAAAAAAGAAAAAGATCTAATCGCCCGGCAGCGCCAGCTGAAGGAACAACTCGAGCAGCTCAAAATCGAAGAGCAAGCCGAAGAGCGCAAGGGCAACCTGCAGCGCGTGGCCGAAATCCGGTATGGCCTCATCCGACAAACCGAGGAAGAACTGAAGAAGCTCACCGCGCAGATGGAAAAAACCGGCGCGCTGCGCATGCTCAAGGAAGAAGTGGACGAAGAAGACGTCGCCCGCATCGTCTCCAAGTGGACGGGCATTCCAGTCTCGAAGATGCTCGAAGGCGAAGTCAAGAAGCTCATCACGATGGAAGAGCGCCTGCGCCAGCGCGTCGTTGGCCAGGACGAAGCCCTTGGACGCGTGGCCAATGCCATCCGCCGTTCGCGCGCGGGGCTGAGCGACCCCAAGCGGCCGATCGGCTCGTTCATCTTCCTGGGACCCACGGGCGTCGGGAAGACCGAACTGGCTCGAGCCCTGGCCGAGTTCCTGTTCGACGATGAGCACGCCATGGTGCGCATCGATATGTCCGAGTACATGGAGAAGCACTCCGTCTCGCGTCTGATCGGTGCGCCCCCGGGCTACGTCGGCTACGACGAGGGCGGCCAACTTACCGAACAGGTCCGCCGCCGCCCCTACGCGGTGGTGCTCTTCGACGAAATCGAAAAGGCGCATCCTGATGTCTTTAACGTCATGCTGCAGATCATGGACGACGGCCGACTCACCGACGGCAAGGGCCGGCAGGTGGACTTCCGCAACGCGATCATCATCATGACCTCGAACATCGGATCGTCGTACCTGGTCGCCGAGAACCTGCGCACTGCGGAGGATTTCGAAAAAGCCGCCGCGCAGGTGACAAATTTACTGCACGGCCATTTCAAGCCCGAGTTCCTCAATCGCGTGGACGATATCATCGTCTTCCACCCGCTGGGCAAGGAACAGCTGGTCAAGATCATCGAGTTGCGCCTGGAAGACGTGCGCCGCCTGCTGGCGGACCGCAAGATCTCGCTCGAGCTGACCGACGCCGCCAAGGATCTGTTGTTTAGGGAAGGGTACGACCCCAATTTCGGCGCCCGCCCGCTGAAGCGCGCTATTCAGAAGCTGGTGCAGGATCCGCTCGCCTTGAAGATCCTGGACGGCGAGGTGCTGCATGGGGATCACATCATCGTGGATGCGGACAAGAAAAGCGGCGCGATGAAGTTTGAGGTCAGCAAGCGAGTGGGAGAGAAGGAGCCGGCCGGGACGAAGCACTCAGCGTGACCTGTCCGGTGCTGAACGCAAGAAGTGTCCGATGAACGCGCACCAGCCTGCTTTTGTGCACGTAATCAATGAAGCCCGATTCCTTGAACCTCTTCATGAAGAAGCAAACGCGCGATCGTGTAGTCCCCACCATTTCCGCCAGCGTCTGATGACTAATCCTGGGAATCAGGGCCTCGAGTCCTCTATGCCCATCAAGGTGGGCGAGCAGCACAAGAATGCGCGCCAGTCTTTTCTCGCTGGTATTGCAATGTTGGTCAACCAAGTCCTGCTGGTATCGGATATTCTTCGCCAACACATAAGCCCAAAACATATTTGCCAGCTTCACTTGCCGCGTCAGCGCGAGAATCATGGCGTCCTTTTCAATGCGCAGGAGGCTGCAGTCTGTCATTGCCCTGGCAGACGCCATGCGGGAAGGCTGACCGGCGATGGAATCCTTGCCCACAAAATCACCATCACTCAATAGGTCGAGAGTCGCGTGTTTCCCGGCTTGAGATTTAACGCTGAGTTGTACCGTTCCTTTTAGAATGACAAACAAGGCATCCGCCACCTCCCCCTGAGCGAAGATGGTTTGTCCTTTCCGGAAAGACCTGAGCTCCCTGCCCGCGCTCGGGGTGGAGAGAAAGGTTTTCGGGTCGAAAGCACGGGTTTGCCTAGCCATGGGGCGCCAGTTCCCTCGCACAATTAACTTTTTATTCAAGCACACCTACGAAGGTTGAAGATGGTCTCTATTGCTCACCATGGGCGGGAACCCGACGGAAGCGTGGATGTTTGCCCGCGGCGCGGAAATTCCCGTCGAACCAATCAAGACCTGTTGGTTACGCAAGGTCGAACAAAAGCACTTCACTGTCCTCGGCGCCCTGGATGGTCAGCTGCTGCTGGTCGCTGATCGCGGCGCCATCGCCCTGGCCCAGTTTCAGACCCTTCAATTCCACGCCGCCCTTGGCGACCTGCAGCCAGCCATGCCGGCCTGTTCCGAAGTTGTGCACAACTTCCTCGCCCGGCTCAAGTAGCGTGACGAACAAGCGCGCATCCTGGTTGATCTTGACCGACCCATCTTTCGCGTCCGGCGAAGCGATCAGGCGCAGCTTGCCCTGTTTCTCTTTGGCCGGGAAGCTCTTCTGTTCATAGCTTGGCTCAAGGCCCTTCTTTTCCGGCAAAATCCAGATCTGGTAGAGGTGCACCCGGTCAGTCCTGGACGGGTTGTACTCGCTATGGCGAATGCCGCGGCCCGCCGTCATACGCTGGCCATCGCCCGGCAGAATCACCGATCCCGTGCCCAGGCTGTCCCTGTGCTCCAGCTTGCCCTCGAGGACGTAGGTAATGATCTCCATATCGTCGTGAGAATGGGTCGGGAATCCCGAAGCCGCCGCCAAGTAGTCCTCGTTGATCACGCGCAGGCAGCGAAATCCCATCCAGCGCGGATCCCAGTAGTCGCTGAAGCTGAAAGAGTGCTTCGTGTTCAACCAGCCGTGGTCGCCTCCGCCCCGTTGGTTGCTGCGCCGTACCGTGATCATGGGTAAACCTCCTCGATATTCCTTACAACGATCATTTATTAGTCAAGCGTTTGGATGAGGCCTGGGTGGAAAGGATTCATCGCCAGGCCAAGCCGATAAGTCACTATTATTCAATCTCTTGCAGGGCGGAACAGGGGTCCCGAGGGCTGCCTGCCTACCCGGCTCGGAGCGCTCTATGCCATCCTCGTCCAAAGCAAAAGGCCGCGGATCTTTATCATCCGCAGCCTCTTGCTGGAAGCCGTATTCCCCGAATTCCGCGGCTTAAGACTTTTTCTTCTTGGGCGAAGGGTCGGACTTCGAAGAACTCTCAGACCCGGAACTCTCGGACCTGGAACTCTCGGACCTGGAACTCTCAGATTTGGAACTCTCAGACTTGCTTTCTTTCTTCTCGTTCTGGTTGCTGCCGGAATCGCCGGCGCGCGAATCCCCGTTGGAAGAAGACGAACCGGAGCCGGTGGACTTCTTGGCGTAGTCGGTGACGTACCAGCCCGAGCCCTTGAACTGCACGGCGGGCGCCGAGACGACTTGTTCGACTGCTCCGCCGCAGTCCGGACACTTCTTCACATGGGGATCGGAGTACTTCTGGATCCGCTCAAACCGGTGATGGCATTTCTTGCACTCGTATTCGTAAAGTGGCATCGAACTCCGAAATTTCTCAGGAAACCGCCGGGCCGCGCGCGGGACCTGCGTGGCTGGCCCTCTCGACTACTTAGATTCTAGGGGCTGGCCGCGGGTCGCGTCAATTTGAAGCCGTGGGCCGGCCTTCGGCTCCTAGCGGTCCGCATTCAGCCCAATCCAGACTTGCGAGATTTCAACTGGGCGCTCGGTTGGCCAAAGTGGGGAAGGCCGACTCCCGGGCGTCCCGGCCGCTGGTGTTATTCTTCCCGCCATGAAGCCGGAAGGCGAAGACTCACCGAAGTCGGCAGCACTCGATCCCGGCCCGACCCTCTACCTAGTCGCTACCCCGATCGGCAATCTTGAGGACATCACCCTGCGCGCCCTGCGCGTGCTCAAGGGGGTCGACCTGATCGCCTGCGAGGACACGCGTCAGACCCAGAAACTGCTCAACCATTATGGCATCACCACCCGCACCGTCAGCTACCACCAGCACAACGAGATGATCCGCGCCGCCGAGTTGATCGTCGACCTCGAACAGGGCACGCGCATTGCGCTGGTCACCGATGCCGGCATGCCCGGCATCTCCGACCCGGGCTTCCGCCTG
>DASQPN010000099.1:0-48559 GCA_035643915.1 Terriglobales bacterium
GGCTGCCAGGGCAATGACTTGGAAGCGGTCCGGGTAGGATTCCACTACGCTGAGAGTGCTCCGGCCGATGGAACCGGTCGAGCCCAGGATGGCTATACGTCGCATGCGGAAGCTTTAATCTTAACCTTAATCCTATCGCGGAGGAATGTGGGTGCGCCACAAAATCACCGCATCACCCGCCAGGCGGCATAGAACCATAATACCGGGGCCGCGAACAGCAGGGCGTCGATGCGGTCGAGCATGCCGCCGTGGCCGGGGAGGATGGTTCCGGAATCTTTCACACCGGCGCCGCGTTTGAGCAAGGATTCCACCAGGTCGCCAAGCTGTGCGGCTCCGTTCAACACGGCGGTGAGCAGCAGGACCGGCGCCCGGGCGGGCTTCTCGAGCGCGAAGATTCCGTCACGGCGCTGAATCAGTCCCCACTCTAACAGCGCCGTGCATAGGGGCGTCGCATAGTAGAAGAGCAGCGCGCCGGCCGCGAGGCTGGCGATCATCGATGCGGCGGCGCCTTCCCAGGTTTTCTTTGGACTGATGCGCGCCGCCATCCGATGGCGACCCACCCAGCGTCCGACGAAGTAGGCGAGGATGTCTCCCGCCCACACGACCAGCAGCAGATACAGGATCAGAAACGCGCCTGCCCATTGCTGACGCAGCTGGACCAACATCGCCAGCGGCAGCGCGATGTAGGCGAAGGCAAACGCCGAGGCGGCCGCGGCGGGATAGCCGGTGCTGAGTTGTTCACGTCGCATGGCGATGATCAGGAATGCGAACGTCGCGATGGTCGCAGCAAAGGCAGCAGCGATACCGAAGATCTCGGTCGAGAGCAGGGGCTTCTCCTGGCCGACCTTGACCACTAGCAGCAGGAAGAAAAAGACCACGAATCCGTAGGTGGGCTTGCGCAGCGGCTGCACTCCGTAGGCTTCGGCGAGCTTCAAAAATTCCTGAACGGTAAGCAGAGCGATCGCCGCCGTTACGGCAGCCACCAACGCAATGGGCGCCCGCAGAACCAGCAGCAGGACCAGGGGGATCAGAATCACTGCCGTCGCGATACGTTTGATCATTTGATCAAAGGGACTCCCGCTTTTTCCCGCGGCTTGCGCCGTGGGTTCATGCTTCAGCCGCCAGGCGCCCTGGAGGCGATGCGATTCAACCGCGAAAGTCCCGAGTTCGGCTAACCCGCGCTCCGTTCGCCGAGAAAAACAGGATTTTCATTCCTGCTTCTTAGTTGCACGCTTAGCCCCCCGTACGCGCTTAGCCCCGCACTGCTTTTGAGGCCTGATGTTGGGAATGGTCTTCGTTCAGGCCGCCGTAGCGGCGTTCGCGTTTCTGGTATTCCGCGATGCCTTCGAGCAGGTGCAATCCGCGGAAATCCGGCCACAGCGTCGGCGTCACGTAGATCTCGGCATAAGCCAGCTGCCAGAGCAGGAAGTTGCTCAGGCGCATCTCACCGCTGGTGCGGACCACCAAATCGGGGTCGGGCAGATGCTTGGTGTACAAATGCCGACCGATGGTTTCCTCATCCACGTGCATGTGATCGAGTCCGCCATTGCGCGCCGCGGCCTGGGCCAGCGAGCGGAAGGCATCGACGATTTCAGAACGCGCGCTGTAGTTGAGCGCCAGCGTCAGGACCATGCCGGTGTTCTTCGCGGTCGCCTGGCGGGCGGTCTCCATGCGCTCCTGCACGGGATCGGGAAGCTCCTGCTGGCGGCCGATGTACTCCAGGCGAATGTTGTTTTCATTCAAGGTGGGGACTTCGAGCTTCAGAAAGCGGCTGAGCAGGCGCATCAGGAAGTCGACTTCACTCTTGGGGCGCTTCTTCCAGTTTTCTTCCGAGAATGCGTACAGGGTGAGTGCGGGGATATGGATGCGCGCGGCGGTTGTGACCGTGGAACGCACGGCGGTTACGCCCGCGCGATGTCCGGCAATGCGCGGCATATGGCGGCGACGCGCCCAGCGCCCGTTGCCGTCCATGATGATGGCGATGTGTTTTGGGAGCCGTCCCGGATCAAGCCGCTGGTAAAGTTCTGCTTCCTTGCGATCCAGCCCGGCGGGAATCGTAGCCTGCAACGCCTATCCCCTTCTGATTCACGACGCTAACATACGGTCCTCGAGTTGGCAATGACAGGGCATGACAGGGGCCATGGTTGACAGGGCCGTGTTTGGAAATTGGCGGGCGCAGTCTCGGAAGTTTTCCACCGCGGGGACACGGAGGCCCAGAGACACCGAGACAAGAAGGGGAGGCTTCTCCGTGCTTCCGTGGTGGATGGCTCTTCTGTGAGCTTGCAATCACGCTGGGCAAAGTCCACAATGGGCCGCCCTTGCCTTCATCTGTGGCTCCGACATCCGACAACACGCGATGGACTCCCGGATTTTCTCGCGTCCTGGTCTTGCTGGCGCTCTCCATCTTTATCAACTATATCGACCGCAGCAACCTTTCGATCGCCGCTCCGCTGATCAAAGATGAACTGGGCATCTCAGCTTCGCAGCTGGGGATTTTGCTCTCGGCATTCTTCTGGACCTATTCCTGCTGTCAGCTGCTTTCGGGCTGGCTGGTCGATCACTTCGATGTGAAGTGGGTGTTTGCAGCGGGATTTTTTCTGTGGTCGAGCGCGACTGCGGTCACCGGAGTGGTGCATTCCCTGGTGCTGCTGCTGGTGGTACGGGTGGTGTTGGGCTTGGGCGAATCGGTCGCCTACCCGTCGTACTCGAAGATCATGGCGGTGCACTGTCCAGAGGGCCGCCGTGGCTTTGCGAACTCGATGATTGCCGCCGGCCTGGCGCTGGGCCCGAGTTTCGGAATGCTGCTGGGTGGAAGCCTGGTCGCCTTGTATGGCTGGCGCCCCTTCTTCGTCGCCCTGGGGCTGGTGTGCCTGCTGTGGCTGGTCCCGTGGGTCCGGTGGATGCCCACCACGGATATGGCCAGCTCTCCGAATCAGAGGAAAGGTCCCGGGACAAGAGAGATCCTGCGCCAGCGGTCGGCGTGGGGCACATGCATTTGCCTGTTCTGCGTGAACTACTACCTGTACTTCATGGTCACCTGGTTGCCGTTTTACCTGGTGCGCGAGCGGCATTACTCGATGGGCGAGATGGCGAAGATCGGGGGCAGCGTCTTTCTGCTCTCGGCCATTTCAGCGAGCATTTGCGGCTGGCTGGCCGATCGCTGGGTTGCGGCGGGGGGAACGCCCACTCTCGTGCGCAAGACTTTCGTGGCTTCGGGAGCGGCGGGAGTGGGCATCTTCCTCGCTGGCAGTGTGGTCGCCTCCGGAACGCTTTCGCTGGTCTTTCTGATGTTGGCGGGCTTTTCGTTCGGGCTAAGCAGCTCGAATTTTTGGGTGATCACCCAGCGTCTCGCCGGGCCGGAGGCAGCCGGGCGTTGGACGGGCATTCAGAATTTCTTTGGAAACCTTGCCGGAGCGGTCGTGCCCGCGGTCACCGGATTCTTGCTGGACCGCACCGGCCGCTTCCTCCTGCCGGTCCTGATTGTGTCGCTCTTCCTGTGGCTGGCCGCGCTCTGCTGGATCTTGGTCGTAGGGCCGATCGAGCCGGTGGAGTGGGGCCGGGGCGATCCCTCGCTGGTGGCGGAGCCGTCCGCCTATCCGGTTTAAGAGTTATCGGAGACGGGCGCGCCGGCAGGAGTGCTGCGGCCCCATCTCAATTCGTTTGCCCCGCCTCTTCCGGGACGATCGCCAACGCAAGCTTGTCGGTGCCGCGCAGGACGGCCAACTCCGCTTTCACCCCTGCGCGCACATCGCTGAGGACGCGATGCAGGTCGTCCACTCCCGCGACCGGTTGACCTTCGAGAGCGACGATTGCATCTCCTTCGCGCAGGCCGGCTTTTCGCGCGGGGCTATCCGGTTCGGTGGACAGCACGATCACCCCGGTTTCCTTAGGGAGATCGTAGTAACGAACCAGCCGGCGGTGAATGGGAGCCGTCTGCGCCGACACGCCGATGTAACTCCTGCGAATTCGCCCATCGCGCAGCAGGCGGCTGGCCACGAACTTCGCGGTGTTGATCCCAATGGCGAAGCAGATTCCCTGGGCTGGCAGAATGGTGGCGGTGTTGACGCCCACGACTCGTCCGTCGGAGGAGACCAGGGGGCCACCCGAGTTGCCGGGATTCAGTGCGGCGTCGGTCTGAATCACGTCCTCAATGAGGCGACCGGAATAGGAACGCAACGAGCGACCCAGAGCGCTGACCACGCCGGCGGTGACCGTCGACTGGAATCCGTAGGGGTTGCCGATCGCGATCACCAACTGCCCCACGCGCAGGCCCTGTGAATCCCCCAACTGGGCCGCGGCCAGACTTGCGCCATCAATCTGTATGACCGCAAGATCGGTCGCGGGGTCGTCGCCGATCGTGCGCGCCGGGAGCCGCCTCCCGTCAGTGACGGTTACCTCGATCCGGCGGGCGTCGTGGACCACGTGGCTGTTGGTGAGAATCAGACCGTCGGGAGTGAAGATGAATCCCGAACCGCCTCCCCGGCGCTCCTCGGGCTCCCTAGGGCGACGCGCAGGAACAGATTGATGGACCTCAATGTTTACGACGGACGGGCTGACCTTTTCCACCCCACTCGTAACTGCCCGCGAGTATGCGTCCAGCAGAGCAGAATCGTCAGGGGCCGCATTCCTGCCGGCGGCGGCCGAGGCCTCCGGCGAGTCCGCCAAGGAAGATAGAAAATCCACACTGCCTTCCAGGTTCATGGGTGATAGATGAGTTAACCCGATTTGCGGATTCAGGCGGCTTGGAGTATGGTTCCAACTCTTCCGCTCCTAAGGTGCATCGGATATCCGGGTATTCTCGTGAAGCCGATGGTACCCCGGTGATCTGTGCCGCTGCGGAGATGAAGGTTACAAAGAACTATGCGAGCAAAGGGGCGCGGCGCCGGATGGCTGATCCTGCTGTGGGCGGCGACGTCGTGCGTCTTGTCCGCGCAGACTCGCCCGAGTCTCGAAACGGCGCAGGGGACGGAGCGCAAATCCATCGTACCCGCCGAGAAACGGCTGGCCCCCCGGTTGTTAGATTCCGATCAAGGTCTGGCCATCCTGGGGGCGGCGCTCGAATCGCGGCGCCCGGCTCACGCCGGGGCCGATTGCTCGCATCTGGTGCATGCCATCTATGAGAAGGCTGGTTTTCCCTACGCCTACGCCAGCTCTTCGGACCTCTATGCGGGAACCGACGAGTTTCGCAGGGTGGCGCAGCCGCGGGCCGGCGACCTGGTGGTATGGCCCGGACATGCCGGCATCGTGGTCAGTCCCGGGCAGCACACTTTTTACAGCGCTCTGCGCTCGGGGTTCGGTGTTCAGGCCTATGACTCCGCGTACTGGAAGGGGCGAGGCCATCCACATTTCTTCCGGTACGTAAGGTCCGCTCAGGCACCGGTGCTCACCGCATCAAACCGTTCTCCGAGTCTGAAGCCAACCGGTTTCGCGAACGATGGCTCCCGGGAAGGGATTCTCAGCAAGACCGAAGGAAGAGTTCCGGAAGGCTCCGGGGAGGGGGATGATTCTGAGAGCCGCCCCGAAGCTCCGCCGCCAGCGATCCCGACCGTCCCGAGCGTCCTGATTGTCGAGTCCGTTCGACCGAAGCCCGATCAGGTGCGCAGCGCGCTCTTCGAGGAATTTCAGGAGGCGGCCGATGCTCTCCTGGGACAAGACGTCTTCCAGCTGTATCCGTCGCTTGTGGCCTTCGATCATTTCGAAGTGAAGAAGGTTCAGATAAAGGGCGACCAGGGCTGGGCCGAGATCCGCATCAGTGAGCTTTCTCCCATTAACGGACCCGGCACCCGCTCGAAGAAGCGTCCCCCCGTCCAGCGTTGGATTCTCCGCCGCCAGAATGCGGATCGCTGGGAACTGGCGCTTCCGACGGATGCCATCTACCTTCCGCGGGAAACGGCCGTGCGAATCCTGGCGCACCAGCTGGCTGCGCTCACCGATGCGAATTCGGAAACGAACGGCGGCCGTGACGAGAAAGCACGTTTGGCGCAATGGCTCGACGTACTGCTCGCGGAGTCGCCCGCTCGTTAGAGGAGTTCTGCCCCCGGCCTGATCGATGAGCGGATCCAGAAAAAAGCTGACTGCTCAGCGAACCGCGAAGAGCCCAAAGGTTGGGCCCAGGTCGCGAACAAAGGCGTCTGGATTCCCATTCCCTGCACCATGCTCACCTCGAATCGGGTGCTGTGCTTCGCGTCTTTGGATTCGGGATTTGTGGGGATTTGTGGCGCAAGAAAAAAGCCGAGGTCCGAAGACCTCGGCATACGAGTTGGCTGGTTGCCCGGATTAAACTTGAGGCGCTGGTCCTAAGACGATCTTCTCGGCCGCAGCGTCAGGTCGCGCACCTGGGCCACGATGCTCTGCATCTGCATTCCGCTCAGCTGCGCCACGAACGGCAAAATCTCTGAGATAAACTGGTCCTGCGCGAGGTCGCGGATCTCTTCCTGGCGGTTGCGCTCGCCGCCGGAGAGCAGGTCGGGCACCGTGACTTCCAGCGCGCGCGCCAAGCGTTCCAGGGATGAAAGCGTGGGGGTGGCTTTTTCGTTCTCGATTTTCGAGACGTACGTCCGCGGCACCGACATGCGGGTGGCGAGCTGTCGTTGGCTCAGCCCGTTGCGTAAACGCAGCGAGCGGATCGAGGATGCCAGGTGCAGGTGTCCGCGCCCATTCCCCTGAGGCGGTGCTATCTGGGGCAGGGGTTCAGCCACCACGATTTCGGGCTCTTGTTCGTCGAGCGAGGCGTGGCAGCGGCGGCACAGATCGTTGGTAGTACGGAATTGAACCAGCAGGCAGTGGTCGCAACGAACTACATCCCGTGAATCCACCGGGGCAAGAGTCGTGGCCATCTAGGGTTTGGGAGGTGCCAGAGCGAGGCGCACTCCAAAGAGCCGGTGGTCAGGCTCCTATGTCTGAACGGTAATCTGAGGCGTAACGCCTGTGGATGTCAAGGAATTTCTGGTGTGAAAACGGAAATATGTTCCCTGAAAACCTAAAGTGTCGGGCGAAAACCAGGAGAAAACAGGTAAGAAACCATGAATGATCGATCGGCTGCATGGTGTTTACTAACTGAGTTCACCCAATCAGAAAGCCTGCGCAAACACGCCCTTGCGGTGGAGACCTGCATGCGCGCCTACGCCCGAAAACTTTCGGGCGACGAGGATTTGTGGGGTGTGGTGGGACTGCTGCATGACTTCGACTACGACCGGTACCCGCGGCTCGAGGACCACCCATATCGCGGGAACGAGATTTTGAGAGCGCGCGGGTATTCGGAAGAGATCCGCCGGGCCATCCTGTCGCATGCCGAATACACCGGGGTGACGCGCGATTCGCCGATGGAGAAGGCGCTGTTCGCCTGCGATGAACTGGCGGGCTTCATCACGGCGTGCGCTCTGGTGAAGCCGGGGAAATCGCTGGCGGAGGTGGAGGCCCAGTCGGTGAAGAAGAAAATGAAGGACAAGGCGTTCGCGCGCAGCGTGAACCGGTCGGATATCGTGAACGGCGCCGCGGACCTGGGCGTGGATTTGGAGGAGCACATCGCGTTCTGCATCGAGGCCATGAAGGGGATCGCGGGGGAGTTGGGGTTGGATGGGAGGGCGGCGAATGCCGGCTAGCGGAGACCAGGTCTAGCACAGAGAGGCGGAGGCACGGAGTGAGAAAGACCCTTTAGGTTCCTCCGGAGTGGGAAGGCCGCTAGCGCAGCGCCTCCGCCACCTTCCCGCTGTTGATCACGTCCGCGATTCTCGCAAAGTCCTGGTACATCACCCGGTCTTTCTCAACCAACGGAGAAACCGCCCGGATCGCGGCGTGGGCCTGTTGCAGGCGCTTGGAAGTCTTCAAGGGAGCGAGCAGGTCCAAAGCCTGCGCTGCGGCCATGGCTTCGATTGCGATTGTGTTACGCGTATTCTCGACGATTTTTTTCAGTTTGATCGCGGCGGTCATGCCCATCGACACATAATCCTCTTTGTTGCCGGACGTGGTGATCGAGTCGACTGACGCCGGGTGCGCCAATACCTTGTTCTCGCTGACCAGCGCGGCCGCGGTCACCTGCGGCATCATGAAGCCAGAATTCAGGCCCGCCCCCGGGGCCAGGAAGGGCGGCAAGCCTTCGCTCAAGGCCGGATTCACCAGACGCTCGAGGCGCCGCTCGCTGATTCCGGCCAGGGCGCTGAGCGCGATCCCGAGGAAGTCGAGGGCGAATGCGACCGGCTCGCCGTGGAAGTTGCCGCCGGAGACCACGTCGGCGGCGCCGTCTTTTGATTTGGGGTCTCGGAAGACGAGCGGGTTGTCGACTGCCGAGTTGATTTCCGTCTCGAAAACTGCACGGCAGTGCGCCAACGTATCGCGCACGGCGCCGTGGACCTGCGGCATGCAACGCAGGGAGTATGCATCCTGGACGCGGCCGCAATCGCGGTGCGACTCGCGAATCGCGCTGCCTTCGAGCAGCTTTCTCAAGTTGGCGGCGCTCGCGACCTGACCCCGGTGCGGACGGGCGCGGTGAATGCGCTCGTCGAAAGCGGCGTCTGTTCCCTTGAGCGCATCACAGGCCATGGCGCCAATCACGTCGGCGGTATCGACCAGCGTTTCGGCCGCCAGCAACGAAAGGGTACCGACGGCCAGCATGGCCTGGGTGCCGTTGATCAGGGAGACCGCTTCCTTGGCTTCGAGGACCAGCGGCTTGATGCCGGCGGCCTTGAGCCCGTCAGAGCCGGGCATGCGGCCGGCCTTGCCGTCGTGGCACTCGCCTTCGCCGATCAGCAGAAGCGCGAGGTGAGCGAGCGGAGCCAGGTCGCCGGAGGCGCCCACGCTTCCCTGCGCAGGCACCCAGGGAGTCACAGCGCGAGTGAGCAGCTCGCAAATCGTGTCGATGACCACAGCCCGCACCCCGGAGAATCCCTTCGAGAGAGAATTGGCGCGCAGCAACATCATGGCGCGCGTTTCGGCGATCGAGAGCGGTTCGCCGACCCCCACTGCGTGCGAGCGCACCAGGTTCACCTGGAGCTCCCGAATCTGCTCACCGGCGATGCGGACGTCGCTTAACTTGCCTACGCCGGTCGTGATGGCGTAGGAGACCTGGTGGTTGGCGACCAGCGTGTCCACTACCTCGCGGGCTGCGTGGACCCGCTCGCGCGCATCGGGATCGAGCAGCACGGGGCAACGCTCGATTGCGACTTCGCGCACCGCTTCTGGGGTGAGATCGTTTCCGTTGATGTGCAGGGCTCTCAAAGGCGGTTCTCAGTTCTCGGTTCTCGGTTGCGCTTAGGACTGTTTTGCCGCTGCTTCCCGAAATGCCTTCATGTACTTTTCGGGCAACACGGTCTTGCGCATGTGCGCATCGGCCACGATGTGGGTCGTTTCACCTTCGGCCAACATGGATCCATCGCGTAGGAGAATCAGTTCGTATCCAAAATGGATCACCGACTCGCGGATGTTCTTGAGCCACGTGCGCACCACGATCTCGTCATCGTAGCGGGCCGGGGCTTTGTAGCGGCAGCGCGCGTCCACCACCGCGATGAAGCAGTTGTCCTCCTGCTCCATGTCTTTGTAGGAGAAGCCCAACTGCCGCAGCAATTCCACCCGGCCGATTTCGAACCAGATGAAATGATTGGCATGATAGACCACGCCCATCTGATCGGTTTCGGCGTAGCGGACGCGGACGCGGCTCTCATTGACTGCGTGCGGATGGCCGTTGGTCGCGCTCACTCGGAACTCCATCGCGGCTTGCGCTTCTCAAGGAACGACCTGATGCCTTCGCGGAAATCGGCGGTCGACCGGATCGCTGTATTCTCACGCACTGCCGCGTCGATGTGGAGGTCAAGTTCGGCCCGCGCCGCGTCACTGAGCAACCGCTTCGTGTATCGCAAAGAGGCTGGGCTGTTTTCCATCAACTGCGCAGCCAGCTCTCGTGCCCGCGTCATCAGATTCTCCGGCGGTACAATCTCGTTGATCAGTCCGATGCGCTGGCCTTCGGCTGTGTCGAACAGCCTGCCCGTCAAAAGCAGATCACGGGCCACCTTCTCTCCGACCTGGCGCAGGAGAAACGTGGACACGATTGCGGGCACGAAGCCGATGCGCACTTCCGTATATCCGAACTTGGCTTCCGGGACGGCCAGCGTGAAGTCACACAAGGTCGCCAGTCCGGTGCCGCCCGCGATGGCCGCCCCGTTCACCGCGGCGATCGTGGGTTTGGGAAAGTCGTAGAGCGTACGGAACAGGCGGGCCAGGGTCCACGTGTCCTCGAGGCTCTCTTCCAGTGAGCGCCCGATCAGGTCCTTCAGGTTCTCCAGGTCCAAGCCGGAGCAGAAGGCTTTGCCGGCTCCAGTCAGAATCAACACCAGCGCCGAACCCTTCGCGACCTCATCGAACGCGGCCAGCAGATCGTCGATCAGTTCGTAGCGGATCGCGTTGCGCTTGTCGGGCCGGTTCAGCGTGATGATCGCCACGCCGTGGTCGTAAGCGAGTTGGATGTTCTTCGATTCCATGCCAAAAATAGGCCGCACCGAATCTGCGCTAGTCCGCGGCAGACGAAGCTGTGTACTTTGCCGCAATCCCCGCGGTTGCCTTCAGCAGCGAATCCAGTGAGCGTGTAATCGGCGGCTCGACCCCGCGCTCGGCGAGCGCCTCCAGCACCTTCTCGGTCGGGACATTCCCCACCAGCGCGTCCTGTGCGAAAGGACAGCCTCCCAGCCCGCCAATGGCCGAGTCAAAACGCCGGCAGCCGGCGTCGTATGCGGCCAGCACTTTTTCTCCAGCCTGTTCCGGACGGCTGTGCAGGTGCACCCCGATCTCAAGATACCCGTACTTCGCAAGCACGGCCGACACCACCTCGCGAATCTCGAGCGGCGTCGCCACCCCGACGGTGTCGGCGAGCGAGATGCTGTGGATGTTCTCGGACTCGAGCAGTCCCACCGCTTCGACCAGTTCGTCGATGTTCCACAAATCGCCGTACGGATTGCCGAACGCCATCGAGACGTAAGCAATGGTATCGAGCCCGGCGTCGCCGGCTTTCTTGCCGATCTTCTCCAGTTCCTCGATCGCTTCCTCCAGCGTCTGCCGCTGGTTGTGTCCGAGGAACGTGGGAGAAATCGAGTAGGGGAAGCCGAGCGTGCGGACGGCCTCGGTCTTGATGGCGCGCTCCGCTCCTTGTTCGTTCACCACGATGCCGATGATCTCGACGTCGTCCGGCGGGTCGAGGTCTTTGAGGACTTCTTCGGAATCCGCCATCTGGGGCACTGCTTGGGGGGACACGAAGGAGACCGCGTCGATATGCTTGAACCCCACGCTGATCAGGGCTTTCAGGTAGTCGGTTTTGATGTAGGCAGGGATCTGGCCCTGGAGCCCTTGCCAGGCATCGCGGGGGCATTCGACGAGTTTGATGGAATCAGCAGTTGGCATTTAGCACTTAGCCTCTGGCCCTGGCTCCTGGCTGCCTGTTAGGTTCGAGTTCGCCGTCGAAATCCGCCTGATTCGCGCTGGTCCGCTGAAAACCGAGTCAGGTCTGCAGTACTCCCACCTTAAACTCCGGGACATCGGGATTCAGCGCGGCGGCTTCGAGCGCCTGCACGAGCGCCTCGCGGGTCTCGACCGGGTCGATGATTTTGTCGATCCACAGGCGCGCCGCCCCGTAGCGCGGGTCGGTCTGTTCGTCATAGGTTCGCTTCACCGACTCGTAGAGTTCCTTTTTCTCCTCCTCGCTCAGCTTCTTGCCACCACGTTCAAGCTGTTTGACCTTGATCTCGACCAGCGTGCCGGCGGCCGAGTCGCCGCTCATCACGGCATATTTCGCGGTCGGCCAGGCAAACACAAAACGTGGATCATACGCTTTCCCGCACATGGCGTAGTGCCCGGCGCCGAACGAGCCGCCGACGATCACGGTGATCTTCGGCACGACTGAGTTCGAGACCGCGTTCACCATCTTCGCTCCTGCTTTGATGATGCCACTCCACTCCGCGTCGCGGCCGACCATGAAGCCGTTCACGTCGTGGAAGAAGACCAGCGGGATCAGGTTCTGGTTGCAGTCCATGATGAAGCGCGCGGCTTTCTCCGCCGACTCGGTGTAAATCACGCCGCCGAACTCCATCCGCTTGTGGCCTTCATGGTCGGTCTGCTGGGCGTGCAGCTTCTGGTTGGCGACGATCCCCACCGCGAATCCGCCAATGCGCGCGTAGCCGCAGATCAACGTCTTGCCGTACTCGGACTTGTACTCGTCGAAGCGGCCCACGTCGACGATGCGGGCCAGAACCTCTTTGGTATCGTAGGGGCGGGCGGGCGAGGAATCGTAAATGCCGTAAATCTCTTCGGCGGCCAGCGCTGGCTCTTCGGGCTGTTTGCGATCCCAGGGCGACTGGCGCCGGTACCCCCACTTTTCGACGATCGATCGGATCCGCGCAATGCAGGCCTCATCGCTCGGTTCGCGGTAGTCGACGGTTCCGCTGATGGCGGCATGCATGGCCGCGCCCCCGAGTTCTTCCGCCGAATAGATTTGCCCGATGGCGGCCTGCACCAGCGCGGGGCCGGCGAGAAAGAGGCCGCTGCCGTCGGTCATCAGGACGTGATCACACATCACGGGCAGGTATCCTCCGCCCGCCACGCACATGCCCATGATGGCGGCGATCTGCGGGATTCCCTGCGCGGACATCACCGCGTTGTTGCGAAAGACTCGGCCGAAGTCGTCGGTGTCGGGAAAGACGTCCTCTTGCAGGGGCAGGAAAACCCCGGCCGAGTCGACCAGGTAAAGTGTCGGGACACGATTCTCGAGGGCGATGTTCTGCGCGCGGATCACCTTCTTCGAAGTCATGGGGAAGAACGCGCCCGCCTTTACGGTGGCGTCGTTGGCGATGATCATCACGAGGCGCGTGTGAATGCGCGCGAGGCCCGTGATGACACCTGCGGATGGAGCGCCCCCCCATTCTTCATACATGCCATAAGCGGCGTAGACTCCGAGTTCAAAGAAGGTTCCCCGATCCGCCAGCAGGTGGATACGCTCGCGAGCCGTCAAACGTCCCTTGGCATGCTGGTTGTCGGTGGCCTTGGCGCCCCCGCCTTCGCGGATTTTTTCTTCCTCATTGCGAACCTGCGAGACCAGGTCAGCCATAAAGCGCATGTTGGCTTCAAAGCGCGCCGAGGTAGGATCGACCTTCGAAGGCAAAAGGCTGGAGGCGGCGGTGGACTGGGAGACTTCTCTACGATGTACCATGGTTCGTGGTCTTGAAACAGACTACGGTATATCAGCGATGAGGAGGGGCGCAAACGCTTGGAAAATCAGGCGGTGGTGCAGTTTGAGATCCACAGCGGGATGAATCCGGCTTGGCCGGTGGGAAACTTGAGACAGGAAGAAACCGGAGATGCGCATGATCGAAGAGACCGATGGCGTCGCCCTAGCGGCGACTTGCGGCGCGTGCGGGCAGTCATCTTCGTCGTTGTCGTTCAGGTAGTCGATTGCCGAAAATCCACCACCAAGGCCAAGACAGAGAGGCACGGAGTGAGGAAAGCGAGAGGCCAAGCAAAATTCAGGATCGGCGAATTGGGGACGTTGTTCTCCCTGGCTCCAGACGATTGGGCGCATTCTTAAGTCTCTGCACGGCTTCCGCCACCGGATCCTCCGCGACCGCGTCCACCAGCCCTATCTGCGGCGCCTGGTTGGCGTGGACCTTCTCGGCCACTACAAACATTTCGAGCGCGCGTGCTTTTCCTACGAGTCTCGGCAAGCGCTGCGTGCCGCCCCAGCCAGTGATCAAACCTAAAGCTGCTCCTCGATGGCCGAAGACAGCGTGGGGGGACGCGATCCGGTGTTCACAGGCCAAGGCCAAGTCCAACCCGCCGCCCATGCAATATCCATTCACGGCCGCGATGACCGGAGCGGGGAAGCACTCGATTGTGTTCATCAGGGCTTGGCCCATTTTCGAGAATTCGTAGGCAACCGGCCCCGTGAGCGCCGCGATTTCCGCAAGGTCGGCCCCGGCGGAGAAGAACTTTGAGTTTCCGGTGATGACGAGGGGCTTGGCATCTCTGGCTAACTCTGTGACGGCCCCCGTCAGCGCCAACACGCATCGACGAGTCAAGCGATTGGTGCCATCGTCAGATCGCAAGCGGAGCAGGGTCAAGCCTTCTGCGGGTTCAAGGGAAAAATATGGAGAGGGCAAAGCCATCTGTGCTGCAGAATACAGCAGTCAGCATCAAGGCGAGAGACCTGCCCCGCTCTCTCCCGGGAGCAGGGGCAACCGAGAACCAAGAACTCAGAACCAACCACCAGGAACCGAGAACCAAGAAAAAGCAAGCGAGAACCAAGAGCTATTCCTGAACTATCTCTTCTCGAGCCATCGTTCCAGTCGGCAGCCGTCTTCCTCCAGCAGAAACGTCCCCACGCCGAAGCATTCGCCGACGATGCGATGCGACTCGGGATCGCGCGCGGCGCGCGTGATCCACTGCTGGCCCACCTGGTACTGCGCGGCGGTGAGCCATTTCTGGGGCAGCACCTCGACCAGCCCGGCGTGCAGATAGAGAACGAACAAGGCAAACGCCGGATCGTCATTCGACATCGCCTTGTAACTGGTGGGAACGATCAACTCCTCGACCATCGCCAGTTCCGGCGGCACCTCGATCTTGTGCGTGCCCGGCCCGAGGTCAAGGGGCACCTCGAAATCGGCCACCGGTTCGGTGTGGGCGTAGATCCGATCGGGGGACTGCTTAAACCAGCCGGCGATTTCGGCCATCTCGAACGCTTTGAGCGTGTCGGGATCGAAGCAGGCGAGGCGGATGCTGCGCCCCTCCGGGCACCAGATGCCGAGATACGACGGCTCGACAAAGAACGGACGGCAATACGTATTCAGCGCCAGGCGCGGCTTCGCGGGCTCCCGCTCGAGCCCGAGCGTGACGACGTAGCCGACCGGGCCTTCTTCCCCGTGATGGCTCCACTCAAAACGCTGGCGCGCGACTGAAGTGATGGCCGGGAACGTCTGCCAGTACCAAGGGGTGGGGCCGACGGTATGCGCAAGAATCTCTCGCAAGCGGGTTCGGGACAGGTCAGTCATGGGGATGGAACAGTTGGAAAGGTTGAGAGACCGTCCGAGATCTGACAACTGAGAACTGGAAATCGGGAACTGTTCTACGCCGTCGGAACGCCCCGCGGCTTCACGTGCTCGCGGATGAATTTCACGATGTCGTCCATGGCGGTGCCGGGCTGGAAGATCGCGGCCACCCCGGCTTTCTTAAGGCCCTCGACATCTTGGTCCGGGATGATCCCCCCCACCAGCAGCAGCACGTCGTCCATTTTATTCTGCTTGAGCAAGGCGGTCACCCGGGGGACGATGGCGTTGTGCGCGCCGGAAAGGATGGACAGGCCGATCACATCGACGTCTTCCTCGAGGGCGGCGCTGACGACCATTTCTGGAGTCTGGCGCAGGCCGGTGTAGATGACTTCCATGCCCGCATCGCGCAACGCGCGCGCGATCACCTTTGCGCCGCGATCGTGGCCGTCGAGACCGGGCTTCGCGACCAGGACCCGGATCTTGTGTTCGGTGGCCATGAAGCCCAATTTAACCACAGGGAACGCAGGGGAGCACAGCGGAATTGCCGATGGCCAATCTCCAATTCGATCCCAGGACCACGGCGGCGCTCTCTCCTATCCATGGGGCAAGCGGCGATCGGCAATTGAAAATCGTCAAATGGTTTTGATATCCAGACTTTGCCACAGGTACCAGCACGCGATCGAGCGGTAGGGAGACCAAGCTTTCGCGATCTTCTCCATGGCTTTCGGCTTGGGGAGTTTGCGTTTGCGGTAGTGCTTCTGGATCGCGACCTGTAGGCCGTAGTCGCCGGTGGGCAATACGTCGGGACGCTTCAGTGTGAACATCAGGAACATCTGCGCGGTCCACACCCCCACGCCTTTGACCTGGGTGAGGCGCCGGATGACTTCTTCGTCGGGCAACCCCCCCAGCCGCTTGAACTCGAGCAAACCGGCCTTCGTCTTCTCTGCCAGGTCCCTCAGGTAGGAGGTCTTCTGCTTGGAGAGTCCGACCGCGCGCATCTCGGCGTCCGTCAACTTCAGAATACCCTCGGGCGTCACGGGATCGCCCGTCTGCTCGGTGAAGCGCTTGAAAATGGTGACGGCGGCTTTGCCATTGAGCTGTTGATAGAGGATGGCTTCGGCCAAGCTGTGGAAGGTGGGTTGGCCGAATTCCATGCGGCACGGCCCGACGCGCTCGATGATCGAGCGCAGCACGGGATCGGATTTCTTTAGATGGCTGACGGCCTTGCGCATGGCTCAATGGTGTATCACAAAACGGCATTGGAGGGCGAATAAACAACGAAACACTGGCCCGTGTCAGTGTTTCGTGGCGATGATCGCCCTGCTGTGTTCGTGGCGCTCGCGGATCCGTTCCGCCACTCACCGGCAGGCCGCCGTCATCGGCCGAAAATGAGAGGCGCCGCCAATGCCCTGGGGCTATTGTTCGACCTGTGGCCGGTCCGTGACTGGGAAACGGATCGAGAAGGAGTTGCAACATGGCAAACGGCAGTCATTATCCGTTCTGGACCCACGACACAGTAGCAGCCGCGGTTCTGGCTGGCGTCGGTACCGCGAGTTTCCAGAGTAAACTGGACGCCTGGGCGACCAAACTCAATGTTCCTGTCATAACGGCGCTGGTCGATGGCTGGCCCATGCTGCTGATTTTCGCAGGTCTGATTCTGCTGTTGATCCACCCGGTGGCGGAGCCGTCGTTCGGAAAGTCCGACAGCGCCGGGAAGTCCACGGAGATCTCCCATGAGTCTCAGTCCCAGGCGTAGCAGCGGGGCGATGATCGCCGGAGTGATGATCATCGCGGTCGGTGCCATCCTTCTGCTCAACCAGTTGGGAATGTTCCCCCACGGCATCGTGGTGCAATTCTGGCCGGTGGTGCTGGTGGTCATTGGCCTGATCAAGGTGTTTTCCGGGAAGGACCGGGGCGAGCGGGTGGTGGGGGGATGTCTGATTGCGGCGGGAACCATTCTTCAAACCAACCACCTTGGGATCACCCACATTGCCTGGAGCCAGGCGTGGCCCATGTTCATTATCGTGGTGGGTCTCATGCTGGTCATCCACGCATTCTCGGAGAAAACCTGCGGGCTCCCGGGGTCGACGACCGACGCAGAGCTCGACTCGTTCTATATATTCGGGGGAGGCGAGCGCAACGTGAACGCCAAAGACTTCCGCAGCGCGCGGCTCTTCGCAGTGTTCGGTGGCTATGAAGTGGATCTGACCCGGGCGGAGATGGCCGGGAACGAAGCGTATGTCGAAGCGAACGCTGTCTTCGGAGGCGGCGAGATTCGCGTTCCGATGAACTGGAAGGTAGTGCTCCAGGGTATGGGCGTGTTCGGCGGGTACAACGACAAGACCCAGCACGTACAAACGGATCCGTCCGCTCCTAGCAAGACGCTGTATGTTCGCGGCGTCGCGGTGTTCGGAGGCGTGGAAGTCAAGAACTGACGCGCTATGCACCCCATCCTTGGGCATCTGCGGCAGCTGGGGCTTTATCTTCTGGCTTGGATCCCGCTGACCGCGATCCTGCTGTATGTGCTGAAATCATCGGGCGGTTTGGGTTGGATGCAGGCGCTCGCGATGGACCTGCCCTTGTGCCTGGTGTACGCGTTCATGTGCTTGTCGGCCTGGTACTCGTGCCGTGGCGCTCCCCTCGAGAGCTCGAGCTTTTCCCGTCTGACGCTGACCCATTTGATGGGCGCGCTGGTCATCAGTGGAATCTGGGTGGTGATCGCCAAGGGGCTGGCCAGCGCGCTCGCGAGCCTGGACGTGTTTCACGGACTGGACCAGAGATTCGCACCCAACTACCCGCTGCTGTTGGCCAGCGGCGTGATGATTTACCTGCTGGCGGTGGCTCTGCACTACGTGCTGCTTTCGGTGGAGTTTTCGCGTGAGATGGAGAAGCGCGAGATTCAGGCGCGGGTGCTGGCCCGCGACTCGGAATTGAAGGCGCTCAAGGCCCAGGTGAATCCCCACTTTCTTTTTAACAGTCTGAATTCGATCAGTGCACTGACTAGCATCGATGCGGGCCGGGCACGCGAAATGTGTATCCTGCTGGCCGACTTTCTGCGCAGGACGCTGGGGCTGGGAGAGAAAGTGCTCATCCCGTTACGCGAAGAACTTGAACTCGTGCACTCGTTTTTGTCGGTCGAGAAAGTACGCTTTGGGGCCCGCCTGACCGTAGAGGAGACGGTTGTGCCGGAAGCGCTTGCATGTGCGGTGCCCCCGCTGCTGCTGCAGCCCCTGGTGGAAAACGCGGTGGCGCATGGGATCTCGAACCTGACGGAGGGTGGCTGGATTCGGGTCGGTGTTAGCTGGGGCGACGGGAGCAAGGGCGATCGCGACGGGCGCGATGGGTCGGCCGGGGATTTGCTGATCCAGGTGGAGAACAACTTCGACCCGGAGATGCCGCGTCGACGCGGACACGGCGTGGGGCTGGTGAACGTGCGGCAGCGTCTGGCGACGCGATACGGGGATCGAGCGCGCTTTGAGGTCCGGACCGAAGGCGATCGCTTCCGCGTGTCGGTCCGTCTTCCGGCTGAGAAACTGGAGCCACTCCTATGAGCGGAGAGGCCGCGCGGAAACTCACCGCCCTCATTGTGGACGACGAAGAACTGGCCCGCGCCGTGATCCGTGAAATGCTGAACGGGCATTCTGAGATCGAAATTCTCGGCGAATGTGGCAATGGCTTCGAAGCGGTGAAGATGGTCTCGGAGCGAAAGCCAGACCTGCTTTTCCTCGATATCCAGATGCCCAAGCTGGATGGCTTCGAAGTGCTCGAGTTAGTTGGGCCGGATGTCGCCGTGATATTCGCGACCGCCTACGACCAGCACGCCCTGCGGGCGTTTGAGGTGCATGCGGTCGACTACCTGCTGAAGCCCGTGGCCGCGGATCGCTTTGAAGCAGCGCTGGAGCGGGCAAAACAGCGGCTGGGCACTCCGGCTTCCCCTCCCGTAGGGGAGTTGGCGATGGCCGCCCGCGAGCCCGGGCACTATGCCGAGCGGATCGTGGTGAAAGAGGGGACGCGCGTGCATATTATTCCAGCGGCCAAGCTCGACTACGTAGAGGCGCAAGACGACTACGTGGCGCTGGCGTCGCAGGGGAAAAAGCATCTGAAGCAGCAGACGATTTCGAGCGTGGAGGCGATGCTCGATCCCAAGAACTTTCTGCGCATACACCGTTCTTGCATTGTGAACCTGGAGCGGGTGACCAAGGTGGAACCTTACGGGAAAGATAGTCACGTCGCCATCCTGAGCGACGGGGCACGGTTGCCGGTGAGCCGGGCCGGGTATGCTCGCTTACGCTCCATGCTCGATGGGCAAGCTCGGTGAAGGGTCCCCGCGGGGGAACGTCCCGTGGAAATCACCGTGAGCCGCGGGAATATTTTTCCGGGTGTTTTGATTCGGAAGGAAGAAAGCTTTTAGCCGCAAAGCAGGGCTAACTTGACTAAACTAACCAAGAGATGAAGGGCGCAAAGAAAATCAGCGCCCATCCCTCGCGAGTGGCAGGTGTCATCAGGAGAGCAGGCGCACGGTCTTCTCAATCAGGCGGGCGGTGCCTTGGTACGGGTCGCCGGGGCTATCCCACTCCATGGAGCAATAGCCCTGGTAGGCGTGCTGCTTGAGATAGCCGAAGGTGCGCGCCAGGTCGACGTGGACGGTCTTGCCCGCTTCCGTGTTTTCCTCGTCTTTTACATGGCAGATGCAGTAAGCGTGGGCGAACATCGCATCCACGCCCTGGTAGGCGTGCTGTTCGCTCGCTGACGCCAGGGTGTTCGCAAAGTCGGGCAGCGCGTGGAGCCAGGGGCTGTTCACCTTCTCAATGACCTTCACGATGAAGAAGGGATCTTCGCTGACGGGGTTGTCGTTTTCAAGATTCACCACCACAGTTTTCGCGGCGGCATGGTCAGCCACCCGCAGCAGGCTATCCGCGGCTCGGTTCTCATCGGGCGAGCCGTCCTCGGCGGCAGCCATGTTGGTGCGAATACTGGGCGCGCCGAGGGCCACGGCGTGGTCGATCCACTGCTTGCTGAAAACCACGGCTCGCGCGCGTTGGTTGGAATCGGCGGCATAGGGGCTGTTCGCTCCGTCCACTGCAATGTTTACGATGTGAGCGCCGGCTTTTTCGACGGCGGTTCGAAACTCCTCCAGATATTTCGCATCGGTGGAGGGGAAGTGCCCGGTCCAGGGCTCGATCTTGTTGATGCCGAATTTTGCCTTTATGTGCGCGGCGAAGTCTTTGAGGTCCATCCGTGGAGGTCCGTCAGGATGGGGGTCTCCGCCGGTGAGGAAGTTGCGGAAGGGATAGGAGGCGACCGCGATGCGTTCGCGCGGAGCGGTGGGGAAGATCAGGTTCGGGCTGGGGCTGGCGGCCTGTGCCCCGCGCGGCCCGAACCAAACTCCTGCGGCCGCGGCGGCGGCTTGCGCCAGGAACCGTCTTCGTGTGGGTTGGGGCAACGGAAGGGAGTGTAGCAGAGGAAGACGACTCGGCAAGGATTGTCCGCAGCCGATCAACTGTCACCGCAGGGAGTGCCTTGCGGAACCGGGCGGCGGCGGTTGCGGGATCGACGACACGGTTCTTGGGTTTTCTCCCGAGTGACCCCCCGTTAGGCGTTCTTTTTCGCAGGAGGCAGTTCGAATCCGATCTGGCGCCCCGTTGGGTCCTGGGGAACCATGAGTTCCTTGATGGCCTCGATGAGGTCCTGAATGGAGGTGTCGTGCGTGTCGAGGCGGCGCTCCAGTTCGTCGATCTTGCCGGCGAGTTCGCGGTTGGTGGCCAGCAGCTCGCGCAGACGCACGAAGGCGCGCACCACGAAAACGCTCATTTCGACGGCTCGCTCGGAGTTGAGCACGGTTGCCGCCATGATGGCACCGTGCTCGGTGAAGGCATAGGGTGGGTAGCGCCTGCCGCCGCGCCCTGCAGATTGTGACCTCAGGGCTTCGTGCTCCGCCGCGGTCAGCTGGAACATGAAATCGGACGGGAACCGTTCCTGGTTGCGTTTTACCTGCTCGTTGAGGCGCTTGACGGAAACGCCGTAGAGTTCAGCCAAGTCGGTATCGAGGAGAACCTTGTGATTCCGGAGCACCAGGATGCGGGATTCGACGGGGATCGCGAGGGCCGAGTGGGGTTTGGGCATGATCCTGAGATTTTACCGGGTGGCGCGGGATTGAGGTCGCAAATTGCGACCTCAAAGATAGCAGGGACCGCGCGGCAGGGCGAGCGCGGGCGGCACTTCTGAGTTCCGGGATTGTTGGTGCGGGACACCGGTTGCCCGGAGCGTTCCTTGGTCCCAGATGGCAGAGCCAGTCGCGCATGCAATCCGATCGCGCGCTTGCCGGCGGAGGACATCTGCCAGTAGCCCAGGGAGCCCTGGACTCCGCCGTGCCGTCGCTCGGTGAGAATAGCGGCTCGCTTCAGGATGGCGGAGTTGGAGAAGTTTTCTGGCTGCGCGCCCATTCCCACGCTTTGGCGTACTTCGACGATACGTAGACCGCGTGATACAGGTGCAACAGCAAGCCCTCGCGTCCGTCCAGGAAGCCGAGGCGGACGATGTAGTTGTAGAAGAACGTGGCGAGCGGGCGCAAGACGATGTTCACCATGCTGAAGCTGCGGTGTCCCTTCGCGACCGCCGCTTGTGCGCCCAGCGAGGAATAGCGGTTCATGTGTCCCAGGTAGTACGTCAGCGTGGGATAGGTGTGGTGGACGATGGCGTTCTTGAACCGGGCGGTACGCGGGGCGACTCCCGGTTTCAGCTCCACGCGGTCATGCGGGTCGGAGCCGGTCACGAATCCCTCGCCTCGGCGAAAGAGGCGCAGCTTGGGGTCGGGATAGAAGCCGCCGTGGCGGATCCAGCGGCCAAGGAACAAGTTCTTGCGCGGGAGCCAGTAGCCGTTCAGGGCGTTGGGATCGGCGAGTACTCCGCGAATTTCATCGGCCAGGCCGGGGCTGACTGCCTCGTCGGCGTCCAGCAACAGGACCCAATCCTGCGTGCAAAGATCGACTGCGTAGTTTTTCTGGGCAACGTAGCCCCGCCATGGTTCGACGATTACCTTCGCGCCATATTCACGGGCGATCTCCGAAGTGCGGTCTTTTGAGCCGGAATCCACCAGCACGATTTCATCGGCCCAGCGCACGCTGGCGAGCGTGCGGCCGATGTTGGCCTCTTCATCCATCGCGACCATGGCCACGGAGAGAGTCATGAGGCAGGGCGACAACGCATGCTTCGAGCTGAATTTGGAAGGCGTATTGTCTCACGGACGGGCGCACCCGTTGGGTCGCTGAGCCCGGGCCGGAGGGTCGAGCCTGCGAGTCGCAGCGGCCAAAGCCAGACGCTTCCAAGCAGCGGAGGGCAGGCCTCGAGGCGTGCCCTGACGCGAACCATCGTCTTCCCGGCCGGCTTCCCTTCGCGAACGAGGATACGGTCCGGTGTTTTGGGGCTACGGCTAGATCCCACCGCCGTCGGAGTAGGTGTCCCACTCTTGGTCGATGGTCAGGTTGGGTTCGGGCGTCAGTCTGGCGGCGGTATGTTTCTCGAGTTGTTCGCGGATCTGATGGACTTCGGTGGCGAGGCGGATGAAGACATCCGACATGGGGTCGCTGATTTCTTTGGGATCCGTGATCACGACTCGCTTGCCATTGCGTAGAACAATGTGCCCAGGGACTCCGACGATCGTCGAGTTGTCGGGGATGCTGCGCAGCACCACCGAGCCGGCGCCCACGCGGCAATTGTTGCCGACGGTGATGTTGCCGAGCACCTTGGCGCCGGAGCCGATGATGACGTCGTTGCCGATGGTGGGGTGACGCTTGCCTTTTTCTTTGCCGGTGCCGCCCAGGGTGACGCCTTGATACATGGTGACGTCATCCCCCACGATGCTGGTTTCGCCGATCACCACGCCCATGCCGTGGTCGATGAAGAGGCGGCGGCCGATCTGGGCGCCGGGATGAATCTCGATGGCGGTGAACAGGCGCGCCCACTGCGAGAGCCAGCGTGCCAGAAGACGGAGGTTGTGAGTCCAGAGCCAGTGGTTGATCCGGTGGAACCAGAGGGCATGCAACCCGGGATAGCAGAGCAGCACTTCCAGGTAAGAATGCGCGGCGGGGTCGCGCTCGAAGATGAAGTCAATGTCTTCGCGGACGGATTTGAGGAAAGCGATCATTGGGAGCGTGTCTGCTGGGCCCAGGTCGCTGCCTTGGTGCTCACTTTGCGGGCTGGCGGTCAAACGCTTTCAACCCGCAGAGTTTTGAATGAAAGGCCGCAGAGTTCGCGCAGGCGAAGCTCGGAGGTCCGCATCGTCTCGCACCGGATCCACTATACCGGTACGGCGACCGCCGTCATCTCCATCGCCTCCTTGCGGAGATGGTCGAACAGAATGCTGCTGAAGTAGCGTTCGCCGAAGTCGGGCAACACGACCACGATCAGTTTTCCGGCATTCTCCGGTCGCTTGCCGACCTCGACCGCGGCGACCACGGCCGCCCCGGAGGAGATGCCCATCAACAGCCCTTCTTCCACCGCCAGGCGGCGGGCCATGACGATGGCGTCTTCACTGCCCACCTGGATCACTTCCGAGATGTAGTCGGTGCGCAAGATCTCGGGGATAAAGCCGGCGCCGATGCCCTGAATCTTGTGCGGACTGGGCGCTCCTCCGGAAAGGACCGGGCTCTCTTTCGGCTCGACGGCAATTGCCTTGAAGTTCGACTTCTTCGGGCGGATGTAATCGGTCACCCCGGTGATGGTGCCGCCGGTGCCTACGCCGGAGATCAGGATGTCCACTTTACCGTCGGTGTCCTCCCAGATCTCGGGGCCGGTGGTCTCGAAGTGAATCTTCGGATTCGCGGGGTTGGCGAACTGCTGCGGCATGTAGCCGTTGGGTGTTTGGGCGAGGATCTCCTCGGCTTTCGCGATCGCGCCTTTCATGCCTTTAGGACCCGGCGTCAGGATGATCTCGGCGCCGAAGGCGCGCAACAGCACGCGGCGCTCCAAGCTCATGGTGTCGGGCATGGTGAGGATCAGCCGGTAGCCCTTGACAGTGGCTACGAACGCCAAGCCGATGCCGGTGTTGCCGCTGGTCGGCTCGATCAGAACCGTCTGGCCGGGGTGAATCTTTCCGGCACGCTCGGCTTCTTCAATCATGCTGACGCCGATGCGGTCCTTCACGCTCGCGCAAGGGTTAAAGCTCTCGAGCTTGGCAGCGGTCTTGGCCTGGCACCCCGCAGTGACCTTGTTGAGGTAGACGAGAGGAGTATGGCCGATCAGCTCAGTGACGTCGTGGGCGATCTTCATGGCGGGCATCCTTGGTCCCGGGAAGTTTGCACGATAAAGTCTACTAGGATATTGGAAATACAACGAAAATGGCCCGGCGCCCCGAGACGGGCGGGCGCGGGGCCAGAACGAAACCTGTCTAGTTTGTCTTGGGCTGGTCGGGCGCGGCCGCCGGGGGCGCAGCTTCGGGTTTTACCTCTGTCCTCGGAGCCACGTAGGGTACGCTCGGCAGCTTCGTGACCACGCCGGACTGGGCGTCCGCCAGATCGATGCCGTTGTGTTCGAGCAGCAGGCCGGTGGCGCGGTCCATTTCCACCCGCGACTTCTCGTAGGTCGCTCGAGCTGCGACCAGATTGGACCTGGCCTGGGTCAGGGAGCTGGACTGTTGTAGGACGAGCGTTGTGGTGGAGGCGCCCAGAGCATATTTCTTCTGCTCGGCATCCAGCGACTGTTGAGCCAGGTCGACGGCGGCCTGGGCTGCGGCTACGCTCGCCTGGTTCTGCTGCAGCGCGAACTGTGCGTTCCGGACTTCGATGCGGATTTCGTTCTCCACCTGCTGCAGGCGCAATTGAGCCTGGCGGTATTCCAGTTGAGAGCGAATCTGGTTGGCCTGGGCGGTGCGGTTGCGCAGCGGGATGTTGATGGAGATGCCCGCGCCCTTGTCGGGGTGGCTGGAATCGAAAAGCTGGCCCAGCGTGCCGCCGATGCTGACGGGCGGCAAAGCATTGGCGGGATCGGTACACAGGCCAGGGATGGACCGCGGGTCTCCGCAGATGTTCGCGGGGTTCTGGGCGCCGCCCAGTCCTTGCCCTCCGTAGTAGGCAAACAGATCAACGCTAGGCAGCAAAGCGTTCTTGACCGCCCTCATACTCACTTCGCGGTTCGTGAGGTCGATCCGTGACTCAGCCAACTCCGGGCGGTGTCCCAGGGCGTCATTGATCAGATCCTGAGCCGGAACAACCGCTTCCTCGGTGGAAATCCGCATCGTGTCCGTGGGTATCACCTCTGCTTCAATCAGCGCGGGATCGACCAGCGTGCGGCTGAGAGCGTTCTTCATCAGAAGCTGCTGCAGTTCGAGGTTGGTCTTGGCCACGATCAGCGACTGCTGATTGGTGGCCACCTGGCTCTGGGCGCGGACGATCTCGATGGGCGCCAGCGTCCCGATCTCCACCTGTTTCTTGTTATCGGAGAGGGTCTTCTCGGCGAGCGCGAGTGCGTCCTGCTGCACCTTGACGTTCTCGTATGCATTCACCAGGTCCCAGTAGATGTTCTGAATCTGGTCGACCGTGGTTGTGATCTGCAGGCGAAACGCCACATCGGAGATTTCACGGTTGTTCTTTGCGATCACGATAAAACGCTTGTTGGGAAGAAAGCCGAACCCCTGAAGGAGGTGCTGCGTCAGCTGAAATCGGAAGTTCGAATTCAATTGTGGGCTCACGGTGGGGACCGGGTTGGCCTGTCCGAACCTTGTGTTGTCGAATACGACCGCCATCTGAGTACCCGTGGTGAAAGCCTGCTGGTAGGCCCAGTTCGCGGTTGCCGTGGTTTGAAACCCTCCCGAAAAGAAGCTGGTTGAAGGCTGGTTGTTGCGATCCAACTGCAACGTGCCGGTCACGATGGGATCGTAAGAATTTACCGGAGAGCCAATGCCGAGGGTCGAACTCACAATACCCAGTGTTCCGCTGCCCGCGCCGCCCCCGCCGCCCGTGGTTCCACCGGCGCCTCCACTTGCCGTGGTTGCCCCGCCGAAGCCACCGACGCCGCCCCCGGGCGTCCCTTGGATCACGCCGGTGTTGACGCCCAGAAGGGTTGCGCCCGCCTTGGTGCGCAGCAGGTCGGTGTCCGCGATGTTCAGGTTGTAGCGCGAAATCGCGATATCGAGGTTGTTCTCGAGCGCGAGCGCGATCGCGTCATTCATCGACAGCATCAGCTTGCCGTTCTTGAGCAGCTGGTCCAGACGTGGCGCGTTGGTCAAACTCGGCGCAGACACCTGCCTCCCGACGTAGGGCGCGATCGGATTGGGGAAGTGGGAGCGTCCCTTGGAGTACTCACCCACGCGGAACGGTTTTGGTTGCTCCGAAGCCGCGGGCTTGCTGGCCGAGGGCGCCTGCGGCATCGCCGCTGGCTGGGAATCCTGAGCCCAGGCCCCGGTGACCAGCGTAGCGGCCATCGCCAGTGCGGCAAGGAACCTGGAGGGAGAGTTCAGACAAAGCCATGACATTCGCGTTCTCCGTGAATATAAGACCTATTTCGAAACTGCGTAGACGGCGAAAAGCTTCCGGGGTCCTGAGTTCTGGTCAGCAGAGGTTGATACGCAAAGCACGCGGTGAAGGTTCCTTCCAGGCTTCCAGCCGCACCAGACGGTTTATGCAATTCCCGGGAAGTTCCCCAGTATAGCCGACCGTCCGGTGGTTTCCGGTGACGCCGGGCCGCAAAACGGGTAAAACTTTGTAGACGTCCGGAAACCTTAGATGACGAGATTTCAGCGGAGGACTCACAACAAAAGTTGATGCGCAATCTCCGATTGACGCTGGCCTACGACGGCACAGATTTCTCCGGCTGGCAGGTGCAGCCGGATGCGGCGACGATTCAGGGCACGCTGGCCTCGGCCATGAGACGGTTAACCGGGGAAAACGTTTTGCCCCAGGGGTCGGGGCGAACCGATGCGGGCGTGCATGCGCTGGCCCAGGTGGCGACGTTTTCGACCTCCTCGCCCGTCCCGACGGAGAACTTTCTTAAGGCATTGAACGACATCCTGCCGCCCACGATTCGAGTGCTCGAGGTGAGGGAAGCGCCCGCCGCGTTTCACGCCCGCCGGTCGGCCCAGGCCAAGACCTATCGCTACCGGATTTTTCGGGGACCCGTCTGCCCGCCATTCCGGGCGCGCTACGTGTGGCATTTCCCCTACCCGCTCGAGGAAGAGGCGATGGCGCGGGCCGGGTCTGCGGTGGTCGGCGAACATGATTTCACTTCATTTGCGGCGGTCGACCCGGAGCGTGAAGGCCTAAACCCTCCCAACCACCAAGGGCACGAAGTCTCACGAAGGGGACCACAGACTCCAGCGTCGAATGTGCGAACAGTCTTCTCTTCTTGGTGGGAACGCCAGGGCGACGAGTTCGTTTACAGCGTGCGCGGCAGCGGCTTCCTGCACCACATGGTGCGCAACCTGGTGGGAACCTTCATCCTGGTGGGCAAAGGCTCGCTCAAGAGCGAAGACATCGCGCGGATTCTCGCGGCTCGCAACCGGACGGCCGCGGGGGCGACTGCACCGGCGAGTGGATTGTTCCTGGTGGGCGTGGAGTATGGCGACGCAGGCGACGAGTGATTGGCGCGGGCATCCTGACCCGCGTAGACTTCCCCTGGATACATGGCCACCGATCTTCAAATCGCCACCCGCAGGATCGTGTCGGCCAACCCCGCCACCGGCGAGGTCCTGCGGGAACTGGATTGTGTGACCGATGCCGACGTCGGGGAGGCGGTCGCGCGCGCGCGACTGGCGCAGCCGGGTTGGGCGGCTCTCGGGGTCCGGAAACGCGTCGCCATCCTGCGCGAGTTCCAGCGCCTGCTCCATGAAAAGAAATCCGAGGTCGCCCGCCTGATCACGCGCGAGGCGGGCAAACCCTATGTGGAAGCCCTGCTCACGGAAGTGCTCGTGGTCCTGGACGCCACCCGCTTCCTCATCGAAAACGCCCAGAGCTTCTTGCGGGACGAACCCGTGCCGCATGGAAGCCTGGCCATGAAGACGAAGACCGGACGCATCCTGCGTGAGCCCCATGGCGTGATCGGAATCGTATCCCCGTGGAATTATCCGTTTTCCATTCCTGCGGTCGAGGCCCTCGCGGCCCTGGTCACGGGCAACGCGGTCGTCCTGAAGCCCTCGGAGTTTACCTCCCTGGTGGCGCGGGGGCTGGAATCGTTTCTGCGTACGGCGGGAGTCCCGCAGGCGGTCTTTCAGGCGGTGGTGGGAGACGCGGCCACGGGCGCGGCGCTCGTGAATTCCGGGATCGACAAGCTGGTCTTCACCGGGAGCGAGGCGACCGGCAAGCGGATCGCGCAGGCCGCGGCGGCGCGTCTGCTGCCGGTTGTGCTGGAGCTCGGTGGCAAAGACCCGATGGTGGTGCTGGACGATGCAGATCTGGAGGTGGCGTCGAGCGCGGCGGTCTGGGGCGCGTTCGTCAACGCCGGGCAGACGTGCCTCTCGGTGGAGCGGTGTTACGTGCATCGCTCGCTCTATGAAGCGTTTCTGGAGGCATCGGTCGAGAAGACGCGCAAACTGCGGGTTGGCAACGGACTCGATGCGCAGACCGACATGGGGCCGATGATCCACGAGCGCCAGCTGCGCAGGGTCGAGGCGCAAGTGGAGGAGGCCAGGATTCACGGAGCTCGTGTGCTCACGGGTGGTATGCGACTGCCGGAGCTGGGGCGAAATTTTTACGCTCCGACCATCCTGGCCGACGCCACTCACGAAATGCGGATCATGCGGGAAGAGACCTTCGGGCCGGTGCTTTCGGTCGCGCCCTTCGATGATGACGAGCAAGCGATCCGCCTGGCCAACGACTCTGCGTTTGGTTTAGCAGCCAGCGTGTGGACTCGCAACACCGAACGCGGAGAAGCGATTGCCCGACGCATCCTAGCGGGGACGGTGATGGTGAACGACACGATCTCCTGCTTCGGGATCAGCGAAGCTCCCCATGGGGGCGTGAAGGCAAGCGGCATGGGCCGGGCGCACGGGCGATTGGGGCTGGAGGAGATGGTGCGGGTGAAGTATCTCGATACCGACCACCTGCCACGGATGAAGAAAGTGTGGTGGTACCGCTACGGCGAGCCGTTTGTACGGCAGATGGAGGGCTTCGTGGATCTCGAGTTTGGGCCGAGACTGGGAGCGCGTCTCCGGGGAGCGCTGCGATCCGCGGGCGTGGTCGCGCGCCGGAAGCTGTAACGACGGCTGCGCCAATTCGGGTGGTTGCTCCAATCCCGTTCGAGTAAAATGAGCCACTGAGGCTGCATTCCGGCGGCTTCGACGGCTTGAAAGAGGTGTTTCTTTGGCAACCGGTGAAAGCACAGTTCCGCACGCTCTCCGGCAGCTTCCCGACCACAAAGTGAAGGTCAAGAAAATAGGGCAGCGCGCTTGCAACGAGAAAAACGACAAGGGAAAGTTCTGTGGCGGCCACTTGAAGCGCTGGTTTTATACGACCGACGCCGGCGAGCAGGAGTGCAGATCGATCGAGAAGGCCTGGGGCGCGGACGTCGAGGTCTACCGATGTGAGAACTGCAAGACCTTGTACCTGCCCAATCCAGAAGAGGCGCGCGGGGTGAACGTTGCGGGAGAGGGGCAGCTCTCGGTGTTCGGGCTGACGATTCCGGCGAAGGAGACGATTCCGGCGAAGGAAGAGAAGTCGAAATAGAAAATAGCACGGGAGTGGCGGATGCTCGCGCCTCTGCCGGGGACGGCCCGGACAGTCTCTCACCAGATTTCATGCCCAAGTGAATACCTCCGAACTTATCTACGACTGGAATACCGTCCACCCCGAGTCGCTGTGGCCGGCGGGGCCTGTACTGCTCAACGATGAGACTCTGCGGGACGGACTGCAGTCGCCTTCGGTGCGCGATCCCTCGGTCCACGACAAAATCAAGATTCTCCACCTGATGGAGGCGCTGGGGATTCACTCCCTCGATCTCGGCTTGCCGGGGGCGGGGCCACGTGCGGTGGAGCACGTGACGGCGCTGGCGCGCGAGATGGTGGACCACCGGATGAAGATCCGGGCGAATTGTGCGGCCCGCACGCACGAGAACGACATCCGCCCCATCGCCGAGATTGTGCAGAAGACCGGCCTGCCGATCGAGGCGGCGACGTTCATCGGGTCAAGCCCGATTCGGCGCTACACCGAGGGCTGGACCGACGATTTCCTGCTCGAGGCCACCGAGAAGGCGGTGAAGTACACGGTGTCGCTCGGCCTGGACTCGATGTACGTCACCGAAGACACTACGCGCTGCGACCCGGAGATGGTGAAGAAGCTCTATTCGACCGCGATCCGTTGCGGCGCGCGGGCAATCGTGATCTGCGACACCGCAGGGCATGCCACTCCGATGGGTGCCTTCGCGCTGGTGCGGTTTGTCATCGACGAAGTCGTGAAACCCTCGGGAGAGAAGATTCGCGTGGACTGGCACGGACACTGCGACCGCGGATTAGGCACGGCGAATTCCATGGCAGCCCTGGTGGCGGGTGCAGAGTGCGTGCATGCATCGGCGCTGGGCGTGGGCGAACGCGTGGGCAACACCCAGATGGACCAGATGCTGGTAAACCTGAAACTGATGGGGGTGGCGCCTTGGGCCGATCAGGATCTCACCCGGCTCAAGGAATACTGTCTCGCGGTTTCGAGCGCCACGGGAATCCCGATCCCGGCGAACTACCCGGTGGTCGGCGAGGATGCGTTTCGCACCGCCACCGGCGTACACGCCTCCGCGGTGATCAAGGCGTACAAGAAGAACGACGTCGAATTGGCCAATGCGGTCTACTCGGGCGTCCCATCGCACCTGTTTGGGCTCGAGCAGATCATCGATGTCGGACCGATGAGCGGGAAGTCCAACGTGCATTTCTGGCTGGAGCGGCACGGGATCACGGCGACCGACGAGGTTGTGGAACGGGTGTACGCTCGCGCCAAATCTTCCGACCACACGCTCAGCGACGCGGAGATTTCCGAGTGCGTGCAGACCTCGGGGACGCACCCGCGCGGCTGAGTGCGTTTTCTCCCTTCACCATTGTGCTGGGACACCCGCGGCGGTGTTCCCTCAAGGGCCGTGAAGCTTTTCCCGCGCACACAAATGGCAACCGGGAAAGTAACCGTCAGCGGCCTGCGGCAATGGCTGTACCCTGCAAAAGCAACCCAGGCAGTCCATGGGCCGTTGTAAGATGAGCGGAAGAGCCCCATGCCTTTCAGTTCCCGCGGCGAAGCGTCGGATGTGTATCCCACGGTCCAGGAGGAGGTAGCTCGCCTTTCGGCTGCGCCGGAGGTTCGCTCGGCTTTCAACTGGTTTCGGACGCAGGAGCCGCAGTTGGCGCACTGGCAGCTGGAAATGGCGCGCATTGCCGCGCCCCCGTTCGGGGAAGGCGCCCGCGCGGCCTGGCTGGCGGAGCGGTTCCGGGAGCTTGGGCTGGACGATGTGCAGGTCGACGATGTGGGGAATGTTTTCGGGATCCACCCGGGATTTGGTCGCCGCCGCATCGCGTTGAGCGCGCATATTGACACGGTATTTCCGGCCGGAACCCCGCTGAATGTCCGTCAGCAGGGAAGCCGCCTGTACGGCCCTGGGGTCTCCGACAACGGGGCCGGCGTGACCGCAATGCTCGCGATCGTGGCTTTGCTGCGTTCGGTGCGCTTGCGCCACGCGCTGCCGTTCCTGTTCATCGGCAACGTGGGGGAAGAGGGCGAAGGCGATCTGCGCGGCATGCGGCATATCTTCGCCACCCCGCGCTGGAAGGACTCGATTGCCTACAGTCTGATTCTCGACGGCGCTGGATCGGACACGATCGTTGCCGAAGCGCTGGGCAGCCGCCGGTTTGAAATCATGGTGCGCGGGCCGGGCGGGCATTCCTGGAGCGATTTTGGAGCGCCCAATCCCATTGTGATCCTGGCGCGGGCGATTGAGAGTTTCTGCCAGACGCCAGTGCCCACCACACCCAAGAGCACCTTCAACATTGGCGTCATCCGCGGGGGGACGTCCGTGAACTCCATTCCCGAGTCGGCCAGCATGCGGGTGGATTTGCGCTCGACCTCGACCACCGAACTGGAGCGGCTGGAGCGTTCCCTGCGCGTTTGCCTGGACCATAGTGTAGAAGCCGAGCAAAGGGCGGCCGATGGACGCGGTTCTGCCCAGCGGAAAACTCACGCCGTGACCTGCGAGGTTGTGGTCATCGGAGATCGCCCGGCGGGGGAGCTGGAGCCGAATGCACGAATCCTGCAAGTGGTACGCGCAGTGGATTCGCACCTTGGCAACTTGGCCCAGGTGCAACGAGCTTCGACCGATGCCAACATACCCTTGTCGCTGGGACGCGAGGCGGTCGCGATCGGTGGTGGCGGCTCCGGTGGCGGCGCCCACACCCTGCAGGAGTGGTTTGACTGCAGCGGCCGCGAAATCGGGCTGAAGAGAATTTTGCTCACACTGCTCACGTTGGCCGGAGTTGGTGAATGAACGTGCGAATGGTTCTCATTTTGTTGGGCGCGGTCTGGGCCGTGCAGGCACAAGACCATCCTGCCAAGCCGAAGGCAGATGTCATCTTCGTGCACGGCAATGTCTATACGGGCGTCACCGTGGTGTCGGCGTTCAACGCAGTCCAGCGCGTGGAAGCGATCGCGGTCCGGGGTGAGCGCATTGAGGCGGTGGGCAAGACGGCTGAAATCCTGAAGCTCAGGGGCCCGGAAACCAAGGTCATCGACCTGGATGGAAAATTCGTTATGCCCGGGTTCAATGATGCGCATGCCCACCTGGCGAACGGTGGTTGGGAGCGGCTCAACGTGAACCTGGTGGGGGTGAAGTCGCTGGATGAATTCCGCGACAGGATTCGTGCCAAGCTCGAGTCCACCGCGCCCGGCGACTGGATCCTGGGCGGAGGCTGGGACGAGAATCTGTGGCCGGTGAAAGCCTTGCCGACTCGTTGGGACGTGGACGAAGTGTCGGCTGGCCATCCGGTGTTTCTGCAGCGGGTGGATGGACACGTTGCGGTGGCCAATACCCAGGCTCTGAAGTTGGCCAGCATCACCCTTGCGAGCCGCGATCCCAAAGGCGGCAAAATCGATCGCGATTCGAGTGGCCAGCCCAACGGCATCCTGCGGGAAAGGGCACGCGAAGCCGTCGCGGGCGCGATTCCGGAGCCCACCCATGACAGGCGTCAGGAGGCGATGGAGTCGGCGCTGGCGGAAGCGGCCCAGTGGGGCGTGACCTCGGTGCAGGACAACTCCAGCTGGGAAGACTTCAAGATGCTCGAGGAACTCGAGAAGGCCGGCAAACTCACTGCGCGGGTCACCGAGTGGCTGCCTTTCAACGAAACCCTTGAGCAACTTGATGGCAAGCGCAATGCGCATCCGCAGTCCGACAAGATGCTGCACACGGGCATGCTCAAGGGCTTCATGGACGGTTCGCTCGGCTCGCATACGGCGGCGCTGATCGAGCCTTACGCAGACGATCTCCCGAATTCGGGACTACCTCAGTACGACACGGCCAAACTGAGCGAAATGGCCAAAGAGCGCGTACTGGCCGGCTATCAGCTCGGGTTCCACGCGATTGGGGACAAGGGCGTCGAGATGGCCCTGGCCGCCTTTGTCGAGGCCGAAAAGGCGGCGAAGGAAAAGGAAGTCAAAGCCGCCAATGGCGGGGATGACTATCGCCTGCGCATCGAGCACGCGCAGGTGACCACGCCGCAGCAGATCGTAAAGTTCAGGGATCTGAGAGTCGTTGCTTCGATGCAGCCGAGTCACGTGCTCTCGGATATGAAGTGGGCGGAAGCGCGGCTGGGGCCGAAGCGCGCCCAGCATTCCTACGCGTGGGCGGAGTTTCTGAAGCGGGGAGTGACGCTGGCTTTCGGCACCGATTTCCCGGTGGAGCCGATCTCTCCGTTTCGCGGGCTGTACGCGGCTACGACGCGCAAGAGCGAATCCGGCAAAGACGAATACTTCCCGGATCAAAAGATCACCATCGACCAGGCGATTGCTGCCTACACCACCGGTTCGGCATTCGCGGAGTTTGCCGAGAAGGAGAAGGGGTTGATCGTCGCGGGAAAGCTCGCCGATTTCGTGGTGCTCGATCGTGATGTCACCGCCGTCGTTCCCCAGAAACTCCTCGAGACCAAGGTCCTCCGGACGGTTGTGGGCGGGAAGACCGTATACCAGGCGAAGTAGGCGCGCGCCGAAGCGCCAGATCGTGTGCCGGAATCGCTGCAGGCTGCCCTGTTCCATTTCTCTCGAAGACTTGCGGGCCTCTCGAAGACCGACTGGTTTGCTACCCTAGGGAGGGTCGCGCTCCCTCAAAGCGCATGTGCTTCTGGGGATGATCGCGCTTGGAATCCAGGGCGGTCTGTCCCGATCACGCTGGCGTGGGGCAAGCGCAGACGACGCGGCCCGCCCAGCAAGCCGCCGGCGCAAGGATTTGACGAACGGATCAAACGATTTTTCGTTCCGGAGCGTCTAAGTTGAGAGCCGTTTGGCACTCATGGGTAGTGCTGGCCGCACCGGCCGAACAGGTATAATCGAGCGAGTTTACGAGTTTCGTGGAGGAAGTAACGATATGGAACCGCGCGAAAGCGCTTTTTGGGTGAGCCTCAAGGCCCATCGCTGGCTCTACACCCTGAGCATCCTGGCCACGCTGACGGTGGGCATTTTGATTGGCTCGGTGGTCTCTTACGGAGTGAAGGGCAAAGAAGGGCAAAAGGGGGCCGACGCGACTCCTTTGACGGTGCCCGCGCCCCAGCAGTTATCCAACGCCTTTTCGCAGATTGCCAAGCAATTGGAACCGGCCGTGGTCAACATCAATACCGAATCCACCATCAAGAATCCGCACAAGCGCCGTTTGAAGCCGGGCCCGGGCGATGAGGAAGGTGACGGTGGCCCCGGCGGCGGTGGTGGAGGTGGGGGCGCCAGCCCGTTTGACGATTTTTTCGACCGCTTCTTCGGCGGTCAGGGTGGCCAGGGCGGGCCTGCCGGCGACATTAAAGAGCGCTCTCTGGGCTCAGGCGTGATCGTCGATTCCAAGGGCTTCATCGTGACCAACCGGCACGTAATCGAGAAAGCGGACCGCATCCGCGTGCGCCTGCAAGATGATCCGCCCGGTGTGCAGCATGACGCCAAGGTGATCGGCTCCGACCAGGAAACCGATCTGGCGGTCATCAAGATTGAGGTGGATCACGGCCTGCCAACCGCGAAAATCGGAAACTCCGACAGCATGCAAGTAGGGGACTGGGTCCTCGCCATCGGCAGCCCGTTCGGATTGCAGGCCACCGTGACCGCGGGCATCGTTTCGGCCAAGGGGCGCAACATCGTGCCCGGCCGGCAGTTCCAATCGTTCGTGCAGACCGACGCCGCCATCAACCCCGGGAACTCCGGCGGCCCCCTGGTCAACATGGCCAGCGAAGTCATCGGCATCAACACCGCGATCTTGACCGAGACCAACGCCTATGCGGGCGTGGGGTTTGCGATGCCTTCCAATACGCTGGTGCAGGTCTACAACCAGCTGATTGGGCCAGAGCACCGTGTGACCCGCGGTTCGATCGGCGTGGAGTTCGCCGCTCAGCCTGTTCCGGCGATTGCGCGGGTGTACGGTGTGCAGTCGGGTGTGACCATTTCCAACGTCGTCGCGGGCAGCCCGGCGGATTCCGCGGGGTTGAAAGTGGGTGACACGATCACCTCCGTCGACGGCAAGGAAGTCAAGAACGGCGACGAACTGGTGGCCGACATCGCCGTCCGCAAGCCCGGCAGCAAGGCCAAAGTTGGGTTCGTGCGCAACGGCAAGAAAGAAGAGACGGTGGTCACCATTGCTGACCGGTCCAAGCTCTTCGCCGCTCGCCTGGGTGACGATCAGCAGGGCAACGACGAGCAGCAGCCCAAGGAGAGTAAGCTGGGGCTGACGGTGCGGCCGCTCACGCCCGACCTTGCCGACCGGCTGGATGTTCCGGCGGGCAAGGGTGTGATCGTCCAGGACGTGAAGGGTGGTTCGTTTGCCGATGATGTGGGGCTGAACCGCGGCGACGTGATCCTCGAGATCAACAAGCAGCCGGTGAACACGGCGGACGATTTTACCCGCATCGAAGCTACGTTGAAGAGCGGACAGGATGTGGTGTTCCTGGTACGTCCGAGAGGCGCTGGCCGTCAGGACGGTACCATCTTCATCGCAGGTACACTTCCGTAACCGAGACACTGACCCAACGGTGACTGGCACTGGGACCCCGATTCAGGGATCATTTCCAGTGCCAGTGTTGTCGGCGTATTATCTGGCGAGCGTTTTGCCGGGAGCCGTCGCGGCGGCCCGGGTTTCGAGACGGATTGAGTGGTTCGAAAGATTCTTGAAAGGCGACGATCTCCTACATGAAGCCTTCGTGGACAAGCATCCGGGGAGTGGCGGGCACCGCGCTGCTGGTGTGTACGGTGGCCTTCGCCCGGTCCAACCATTCGACGCCGGTCAAAACCCAGCCGACCGCTAAGAAATCGCAAACGGCAAAGCCGCAAAGGGCTTCAACCGAGCGCGCATCGCACAAAGGGAAAAGGTCCAGCAAGAGTTGGCGCCGCGGCCAGCAAAAGGTCGACCCGGCCCGTGCGCGGCAGATCCAGGAAGCTCTGATTCGTCAGCATTATTTGAACGGCGATGCGAGCGGCAAGTGGGATCCAACGACCGAAGAGGCAATGCGGCGCTACCAGGCCGACAGCGGCTGGCAAAACAAGAAGGTGCCCGACTCCCGCGCGCTCATCAAGCTGGGCCTCGGGCCGAATCACGATCACCTGCTCAATCCCGAAAGCGCAATGACAACCACGCCGGCGCCGCCGCGCACGACGCCCGTTCCGGAGCACACGGCAGCCCCGGCGGGCGATCCAGCCGGCTCCGCCAATCAGCCTCAGCCCTGAGCGAGCCAGCACGCCGGGTGAGGAAAAGCAGGTTCCTCGTCCTTCGTTCCTCCGTTCTTCGCTCTTCCGCTCTTCACTTCTCCCTCCGGTCAGCGTCGCAATGACAAGAATTGAAGGATTGCTCTCACTTACCCTTTCAAGGCTGGTTTCGGCGAGTAGGGCAGCGGCAACCCGCTGAGCATGGCGCGGGGATTCTCTTCGACCAGAGCGTGGGCAACCTCGACCCCGCAGATCTCGGCCGCCGCATCGCGCGCGACGGAGAGGATCGGAGTGCGGTGCTTTGCGTCGTGTGCGTCGGAAGCGAGCGCATGGACGGCTTCGTGCTCGAGCAACCAGGTGGCGACGCGGGCGACCCGCTGTCCCCAGAAGCCAGTCAATGCATTGGCGGTGATTTGCACCGCGCATCCATGGTCCACCCACTCGATCACCCGCTGGGGAGTCTGCTGGAGGATTCGATTGCGCTCAGGGTGGGTGATGACCGCGGTCACGCCCAGATCGCCCAACTTAAAAAAGCAATCGACAATCTGCACAGGAATGCTGAAATCGCTGAGTTCCACCAGCAGGTATCGCGAACCGGCAATCGTGTAGTGCTCCGGATGGGCGAGCACGCTCTGCAGGTTGTCATAGGAAAGATGGAAATCGCAGCCCAGACTGAGTTTTGGAGTGTCTCCCACCCGTTCCTGCAACCGGGCCAGACAATCGGTGAGGTAGTGGTAATCGTAGGGATAGCGCTCATTCGAGTGCGGGGTCGCAACCATGTGGGAGATCCCATCGGCCGCCGCCATACGGCACATCTCAACCGCTACGTCCCAGGATTTAGGACCGTCGTCGACCTCGGGCAGGATGTGGCAGTGGATGTCGATCACGCGCGGGATTCCGAAATCGGTTCGGCATTTAATTTAAACAGATTCAACGGCAAAGGCCAAGCTGCACAGGCGTTTTGGACCTTTTTGCAAACCAAAGGAAAGTCCGGCGCCTCGGCCCCTCCCGGACCGATAGCACTGCGCGATTTCTCTGGATATGGGATGTAGGACGAGCGAAAACCGCGAGCCGGGTCCCGAACGGCAGCATTTTGTTCGCAACCTTGGATCCCCTGTAGTCAACGCTCCCGATCGATCGAAGCTCTCCATCGCACAACCGCCGGCATTTCACGCGGGGTGCTGGGTCCGGCGTCTCCTGTTCAGCGGCAAAAGTGCTGGATTCTCGGAGGTGGCGGAGTGGGGGTCTCGCTAAACTCTCCGTCCCAACCAGTGCAGCCGTGTGCCGTCACGGATCGGGTCACGGAGTCCTCCAGCCTTCGCGCCTTGGTTTTCGCCTGGTCGATCTGGTCCCGGGAAAGAATGCCATCGAGCTCTCCCAGATCGTTTTGGGCGGTGCCGTAGCCGGCCTCCAAAGCAACCAGGAACCACGCGTAGGCCGCAAGGCGGTCCTGGCCGACCCCGCGGCCTTCTTTGAGGGCGCGCGCATACCGGTATTGCCCTTGCGGAAGACCTTGTTCGGCCGCGATCCGGAACCATTGCGGGGCTTTGGCGTAATCGCGTTCCAACATCACACCGCCCAGCAGGTACGCCGCAAAGGGGTTGTTCTGGTTCGCCGACTGCGTGAGCCACTTCTGCGCTGCGGAGTAGTCCCGCGGCAAGCCAGACCCCATGAAGTAGAGGCGTCCCAGCAGCCATTGGGCGAGCGGGTCCCCTTGTTCGGCGGCCTTGCGATACCAATCTGCGGCCTGGTTTGGGTCGCCGGCGACGATCTGAGCGGTATCGTAGAAATATCCCAAGACAACCTGGGCGGGACCATAGCCCTTTTGTGCGGAGCGGCGGAAATAGTCGAGCGCAACGAAGTTGTCGCGGCTCGCAGGCGAGCCGGAGATTCGATTCATGCCCGCATCAAAAAGTTGTTCTGGGGTCCCATTCAGGGGTGGCCCCTGGGCAATCGCCGGCACCAGAGAGGCCAGGAGGAGCGCAAGGCAAACGAAAAAGGGTCGCATGGATCACCTGCCAAAGACAATTACGCGCCTTTGGGAGCGAGATGTCCACTTACCTTTGGCGGGGAGCGTTTCTAGTTGTAACGCTTCTTCATGAAGTCCGCGATAGCCGCATAGGCGGTGGTCAGGGCCTGCTCGTCCGGAAGAAACACGATGCGGACGTGCTTGGTGCCCGGCTTCTGCCCGAAACCTGACCCGTGCACCACCAGCACATGCTTCTCGAGCAGCAGCTCCTTTACGAAAACATCATCGCCTTCGGGGATGTCCAGACGGGGATACGCGTAGAACGCTCCTCGAGGCGAAACGCAACTCACGCGGGGCGTCGAATTGCACCACGTCATGGTGAGGTCGCGGCGCGAGCGCAGTTTGCGGGTGACCTCCGCCAGGTGGTCCTGGGGCCCTTCGAGAGCAGGCTTGATCGCGTACTGCTCGGGATGGTTCGCGCACAAGCGTGACCGCAGCAGACGGTGAATTCCTGCGATGTAAGGCTGAACGGCAGTGGCGTCGCCACTGACAATTCCCCAGCCGATGCGCCATCCCGGCGCAAGATAATTCTTGGAGAGGCCGCCGAAGGTGACGACCGGAACATCGGGAGCAACCGCTGCCATCGAGATATGTTGAGGGTCGTCAAGGATCAACTTGTCGTAAATTTCATCGGCGAAGATGACCAGGTTCTTCCGCCGCGCCAATTCCGCAATCGCTTCCAGCATCCGCCGTGAGCACAGCGCGCCGGTCGGGTTGTTCGGGTTGATGAGGACGATCCCGCGCGTGCGGGGCCCGATCTTTTTGTGGACATCAATCAGGTCGGGTTGCCAGCCATCGTCCTCGTTCAGGGAATAGGTGTTCAGTTCGATCCCCAGCTTGGCCAGCACGGCGGAATACAGCGGATAGTCGGGACTGGGAGTAAGCAGGTTGTCGCCCGGATTCAAGAGCGCGCTCAGACAGAGGTCGACGGTCTCACTGACGCCGGAGGTGACAAACACGTCCTCGACGCTCGTGATGCCCTTGCGCTCGGCCTCGCCGCGGATCGCATCCAGGGCTTCCGGGATGCCCGGCGATGCGGCGTAGCCGTTCTTTCCGTCCTTCATGGCCCGGTAGACCGCTTCGATCAGATGCGGGGGGGTCTGGAAATCGAAGTTGATGGGATCGCCGATGTTGAGAGGCAGGATCTTGTGCCCTTTCTTGGCGACTTCATCGGCGACGCACGCCAAATCACGGATGGCGTAGCGGACGTTTGCCAGGCGTTGAGCGGCGGCAACTTCGCGGACGCGGGGGACGGGCGTCTTCCCGGCGGCCTCCGCCGAAATGGTTTTCCAAGGCATGCAAAAAAGCTTAACGGCAAAGAACGCAAAGAACCACCGCAAAGATCGCAAAGCAAGACTCAGAGGTTCTTCTGTGCCTCCTTCGCGGATGTTGTTCGCGATCTTGGATGCGGCTCACGGCTTTCCAAATGCACGGCTGAGCGACGTTCAGTCCACCCGGTCAATCTGCGCTTTCTGCAGCTTGTCCGAGTAGTCGATGTACACCGACTTCCACTCCGTGTAGAAATCGATGGCGCCAATTCCGCCTTCGCGATGTCCGTTGCCGGTGGCCTTCACGCCCCCAAAGGGCAGATGGACCTCGGCTCCGATGGTGGGCGCGTTGATGTAGGTAATCCCGGCATAGAGGTCGCGCATGGCCACGAACGCCTGGTTGACGTCTCTGGTGTAGACAGCCGAGGACAAGCCGTATTCGATGTTGTTGGCAATCTCGATGGCATGCTCCAGGTTGTCGCACGCTAGGATCGAAACCACTGGGCCGAAAATTTCTTCCTGCGCAATGCGCATCTTGGGATCGACGTCGATGAACACCGTGGGTTCCATGAAGAAGCCGTACTGGTATTCGCCTTGGTCGAGCCGGTTGCCGCCACACACCAGCTTGGCGCCTTCATCCTTGCCGATGTCGACGTAGCTCAGGTCGGTCTTCAGCTGCGATTCGTTGACGGCTGGTCCCATGTCGATCGATTCGTCAAGGCCATTTCCAACTTTCAGAGCCTTTGCCCGGGAAACGTAGCGGTCCACGAATTCGCGATAGACCCCCTTCTGGACGATGATGCGGCTGGTGGCCGTACACCGCTGACCGGTGGTGCCGAAGCCGCCCCACAGTCCGCCTTCGATGGCCAGATCGAGATTTGCGTCGTCGAGCACGATCATCGGGTTCTTCCCGCCCAACTCGAGCGAGCAATGCTTGAAGCTCTTGGCGGCGGTGATGCCCACCGTCCGACCCACTGCGGTTGAGCCCGTCAGCGAAACCGCGCGAACATCGGGGTGCTCGGTAATGGGTGCGCCCACGCTCGAGCCGAATCCGGTGACGATGTTGATCACGCCTTTGGGTACGCCCGCGTCGTCCAGGGTGCGAACCAGGTTGAAGGTGGAGAGCGGCGTATCCTGGGCGGGCTTGATCACGCAGGTGTTGCCGCAAACGATGGCGGGCAACAGCTTCCAGGATGGAATGGCCATGGGAAAATTCCACGGGGTGATCATGCCGCAAACGCCCAGGGGCTGACGCACGGCCATGGCGAACTTGTTGGGAAGCTCCGAGGGCGTGGTTGGGCCGAACAGGCGGCGGCCTTCGCCGGCCATGTAATACGCCGTGTCAATGGCTTCCTGGGTGTCGCCGCGCGTTTCCTTGATGACCTTGCCCATTTCGCGGGTCATGTCGCGCGAGTACTCTTCCTTGCGCTCGGCCAGCATCTCGGCAGCGCGGAAGACCAGTTCTGCGCGCCGCGGGGCCGGCACCAGGCGCCACTTCGCGTAGGCACGCTTGGCGGCGTCCACGGCGGCGTCCACGTCGTCCTTCGCCGACTTCTGGAAAATACCCACCAGGTCGCGGGTGTCAGCGGGATTGCGGTTTTCGAAGGTTTCTCCGGTGGTGGACTCGACCCATTCACCGTCGATGAAGTTCTTATAAACTCTGGTGGGAGCATTGCTTCCTACGATGGCCGGACTGGTCACGGTCTCGGTTGCCATAATTCCTCCTGATCCATAAGCCAAACAGTTCATGCTACAGCCCGGGCGAAGAGCTGAGCAAGTGAATGGCCCGGAATGAGCCTGAATGAGCGGGATCGAGGAGGTGGTTGGCGACCGACGTTGTTTGACCAGCGCGCTATGCTGGAGCCTGCTATGAACGTGATTATTTCTCTGCTCCGGGGCGTCAATCTGGGGAGCCACCACAAGATCAAAATGGACGCGCTCCGGGCCCTGTATGAATCCCTCAAACTGAGGGATCCCCAAACCTACGTACAAAGCGGCAATGTCATTTTCAGAACCGGGGAACGGGACCTGGTGTTGCTGGCCCGGCGGATTGAGGAGGCGATCGAGCGGAAGTTCGGGTTTCGCTCCGACGTCATTCTTCGCAGTGCATCCGAGCTGAAAGGCGTGGTTCGAAGGAACCCGTTCGCAGCCCGGCGCGACATCGAGCCCGGCAAACTCCTGGTCACGTTCCTGCCCAGAGATCCCGGCCCGGAAATGCGGGCTGAGGTTTGTCGAATCAAGGCCGAAGCCGAGGAGGTGAGGATCGGGGATCGCGAACTCTACATTTACTATCCCGATGGCATGGGACGTTCCAAACTGGCTCGGGCGATCGAGAAGGCGCTGAAGAAGTCCGGCACGGCCAGAAACTGGAACACGGTCACGAAGCTGCTTGAGATTGCAGAGAGGCTGGAAGCTTCCGGCTAAGGGCTCGCGGTCGAGGGGTTCGCGCATGCAGCCGGAGCGATCCCCGGAGGAATCACAGGCGATCGAAATTCTCTGAAACACCACCCGGACATGTTCCCCTGGACCTGAACCCAGGTTGATACCCTGTTCCAGCCCGCCGAGGCTTGTGATACTGTTCAAAATATCCCATATTCTCTAAGGTTTGGCTGGATTTAGTGGCCTCCGTGTCGTCGAAACGTAAACCGGGTGTCTACCTCGCCTGGAAGACGGTTACTTACCGTAGCGTGTTGCTTGCGCTGCTGGCGGTGGCGCTCGTCTTGGGGGCGGCCATGCACTTTGTGTTTCCGCAGTTCACCGATAGCACGATGAAGGCGGCGGGGAACCTGACGACCGGCCTCCTCGAAAGGATCGCGGGGATTGCTCCCGCGGCCGAGCGGTCGGCCGCCGGTACCGAGAAGCAGGCGCGCTTTACTGCCCTCGACGGTACGGTCAAGATCAAGAAATCCAGCAGCAACACCTGGATCACGGCGGACTACAACATTCCGCTCGAGAAGGGCGATGTGATCCAGACCGGTTCTGAGGGGATGGCCAAGGTGGTGTTCAACGACGGAACCAACTACACGGTGAAACAGGACTCGCTGATCGTGATCGAGGAGAACTCGGCCAACGATCAGCAGCAGACCAATGTGGCCGTCGCGGTGAGCGCCGGAACCGTAGATTTATCCACCGCCACCTATACCCAGGGATCGAAGTCGCAAGTGATCGTGGCTGGCGCCACCGCTTCGCTGGCTCCGGAGAGCGCCGCCATGGTGCGCAACGATCCCAAGAACGATGAGCACGAGATTCTGGTGAAGAAGGGCAGTGGCGAGGTGGCCCGCAAAGGTCAAACCGTGCGCCTGTCGGATTGGGAGAGAGCGACCTTTAAAGCGGAATCGGAAAAGATGGCCAAGGTCAAGGAGATCGGGCCGCCGACCCCGATTTCTCCAGCGAACATGATGCCCATATTTACCGTCGGAGCCGCCAAGACGAAGGACGTACAATTCGCCTGGTCGCCGACGGTGAACGCAGTGGGCTACCGGCTGCGCATCTCCCGAAATCCCTATTTCTCGTCCATGATCGTTGACAAGGCGGTGGGCACGCCGGATGTGACCGTCACCGGGCTCAGCCTGGGAGCCTACTACTGGATGGTCCAGTCGCTCGACGCAAACGGGCAAGAGTCGGTGGAGAGCGAGAAGAACCGCTTCACGATCATTCCGAAGGGCAAGGACGCGGTGGCGATCGACCTGCAGATCGACCCCCTGGTCCAGCATGGGCACGTGATTGAAGTGACCGGCAAGACCGAGACCGGGGCGCGGGTGATGGTCAACGGACGCGAGGTCCCGATCGTGACCACGGACGGCACTTTTCACTACTTTACGCCGCCCCTGCCGGCCGGGGAGAGCGTGATTACCGTGACGGCGCAGAATGCGCAGGGTGGCGTGAATACCAAGCAGCAGAGGGTCGTAATTCAGTAGCAGGCAGGGGGCGACTCCCGGGGCTTTTCCGGGAGGCCAAGAACTTTCGTGTCCGGCAGCGATCTGGGATCTCCCATAGAATTCAAACCAGGGCCCCGACCTCCGCCGGACGAAATGATAACCGGGTTCGAGCGGACAGGCGGCAGTCCGGGACGAGAGAGAAGCCACAGTATGTCATCCAACGGATTCCATTCCAGCGCGGGGCGCTTTCACAATCTCCGATCGCTGTTCAGCATCTTCTCCAGCGACTTGGCCATCGATCTAGGTACGGCCAACACGCTGGTTTACGCGCGCGGCAAAGGTATCGTCGTCAACGAGCCCTCGATCGTCGCCATCAACAAGAACACGGGGGAAGTCGAGGCGGTCGGCAAAGAGGCGAAAGAGATGCTGGGCCGCACGCCGGGCAACATCGTGGCCATCAAGCCGATGAAGGACGGCGTCATTGCCGACTTCAAGGTCACCGAGAAGATGTTGAACTACTTCATCCAGAAGGCGCACAACCGCAAGATGCTGGTGCATCCGCGGATCGTGATCGGCGTCCCTTCCGAAATTACGCAGGTGGAGAAACGCGCCGTCATGGACTCGGCCTATCGCGCCAAGGCCAGTGAAGTACACCTGGTCGAGCAGGCGATGGTGGCTGCCATCGGGGCCGGCTTGCCCATCACCGAGCCCAGCGGAAACATGGTGGTTGACATCGGCGGCGGCACCACCGACATCGCGGTGATCTCGCTCAGTGGAATCGTCTACTCGCGTTCGGTGCGTATGGCCGGCAACCAGATGGACGAAGCCATCATGAACTACCTCAAGCGGAAATATAACCTGTTGATCGGCGAACGCACCGCCGAGCAGATCAAGATAGAAATCGGTTCCGCGTATCCACTCGACAAGCCGCTGACGATGGAGATCAAGGGCCGCAACCTGATCGAGGGCGTGCCCAAGACCATCACGGTCGACGACAGCGAAATCCGTGAAGCCCTCAGCGAGTGTGTGTCGACCATCATGAATGCGATCCGCGTGGCGCTCGAACGCACGCCCCCGGAACTGTCCGCCGATATCAGTGATCGCGGCATCGTGCTCACCGGTGGCGGGGCGTTGCTGAAGAATCTCGACAAACGCATCCGCGAGGAAACCGGGCTGCCGGTTTCGATTGCGGATGATCCGCTGTGCAGCGTGGTGCTGGGCACCGGGAAGATGCTCAGCGACTTCAAGCTGCTCAGAAAGATTTCAATCGAATAGGTGGCAAGCTGGTTGGTTTTCGCGTCGGAGTCCCGGAAGTGATGTTGGAAGTGGTTCTGGTGTGACATCGCGACAGGGGATTTGGGGCCGCGCTCGCAAGTGGGTTCACCCCGAAGACGGAGTCAACAGTGGCCTTTCCTACTGAGAACTGAGAACTGTAGTCCATGGAATCCGTCCTCGGCCGTTACAAAAACCTGATCGTGCTGGTGGCCGTCCTGTTCGCGCAGGTTCTCGGACTCGCCGTGCAGGTCAAGCGCACGACCGATACCGATTCTTCCCGCCTGATTCGGGTCTGGGCGGTCAGCGCAATCACTCCCATCGAGAAAGTCCTGGTGTGGGTCGAAACTGGCGCCGGCAATCTGTGGCACAACTACTTCTACCTGCGCGGTGTGCGGGCGGAGAACCGCGAACTCAAGCAGCAAATCGAGCGCTTGCGCCTGGATCAGATCCGCTTGAACGAGGATGCCGCGCAGGCCCGCCGCCTGCAGGTATTGCTGGGCTTCAAGGAGCAATTCGTTTCGCAGACCATGGCGGCGCAGGTCATCGGATCGGGCGGCAGCGAGCAGTCGCGGATTGTATACATCGACAAGGGCGAACACGACGGCATCAAGGCGGATATGGCGGTCATCACCGTCAACGGCATCGTGGGCAAGGTTCTGAAAGTCTTCCGCTCCAGTTCGCAGGTGCTGCTGATCGACGACCAGAGCAGCGGCGTCGGCGCCATCCTCGAAAAGTCGCGCTTGCAGGGAATCGTTCGAGGAACCTCCGCCGGTGAAGTTGTTCTCGAGAAGGTCATGAACGACGAAGCCGTCCAAGCGGGCGACATCGTGCGCACCAGCGGGGGGGACAGGATCTTCCCCAAGGGCATGCCGGTCGGGGTCGTGACCCGGGTTTCGAACGGGACCGGATCCGATTTATTTCTCAACATCCGGGTGAGGCCGGCGGCGAGCCTTAGCAAACTGGAGGAAGTCCTGGTGGTCACGAAGGTGGTCGAGAAGGAGCCAACGCCTTCGGAAGCCGGCCCAGTGCGCGCCGCCGACATCCTGGCCCAGCGCTTGCCGTCGGTTCCCGACAAGCCTGCGACAGCAGACTCGAGTCCGCCGAATGATGGCGCGAAGGCTGCCCCGGCCGCGCCCCAGCCGAAGTCCCCCGACAAGAATGCTTTGCCCAGCACTCCGCAGCCGAATGCTGCTAAGGCGCAGGACGGCGCCGCCACCCCGGTCCGCAAGCCCGGGACTGTTGCGTCCCCCAAGCCGGGCGCCTCAGGCACGGTGCTTCCGAAGAGTGAGCCCGCGCCCACCGCGCCCGCCGCCCTGAGGCCCGCCACAGAACAAAAGCCAGCGCCCCCCCCGGTGAAGGTGTCGGATCCGAGCCCGGCGCCGAAGCCCAGGCAGACGACTCCTCCGCCGGCCAGCCCGCAACCGAGCAAGCCACAGGACGGGCCGCAATAACGTGCCGATCACCTACACATCCGGGGAACAGGTAGAGGTCTACCGATTCAGTATTCCGTTCAACGTGCTGGTCCCGGCGGCGGCGCTCTTCCTGCAGGCCTGGTTGCCTCGGCAATTCCCGTTTTTCGCAATGTTCGACCTGCCGCTGCTGGTGACGATCTTCTTCGCCATAGCACGGAGGAGCCCGGTTTCAGGACTCCTGACCGGCGGGGTGATCGGCATCTTCCAGGACGCACTGACCGGTTTGCCGATTGGCATCAATGGCATCGCCAAGACTGTGGTCGGATACGGCGCCTCGTCTCTGGGGGTAAAGCTGGATGTCGAGAATGCGGGCGCCCGCTTGCTTGTGACCTTGGTCTTCTACGTGGTGCACGAGGTTGTCTACTTCGTAGTGGCGCGGGGCCTGGTGGCGCTGAATCTGCAATGGAGCTGGCCGCACGAACTGGGCGCAGGCCTGGCCAATGCGCTGGTCGGAGTGTTCCTGTTTCTTGCGCTGGACCGGTTCAAGCAAAGGACGTAAGGCGAGCCCTTGGTCGCTGGCCTTTGGTCGTTGGCATTTATTCCCGGCGGGCGAGAAAATAGGTAGGGCTGTCGGATTTTCGTGGCGAACCGGTAGGGAGCAAGGCTCCCCAGCCGAGAGCGGCGGCCGCTAAGAGACGAGCAAGGACCCACGACGGATTTATGTTCGGTCGCGACGAAAAAATATCGTCGATTCGCCTGACGGCGGTGCAGTACATCATCCTCGTCATCTTCATGATCCTCGCCTATGGGCTGTGGCGGCTCCAGGTCATGCAAAACGACGTGTATGCACAGCTGGCCGAGAAGAATCGGATTCGCAACGTACCGATCCTTGCCCCGAGGGGGAAAATTCTCGATCGTGAAGGCCGCACGATCGTCGAGAACTACCCGTCGTTTTCGGCGCTGCTGCTGCGCGATTCGACGCGCGACCTGAACGCCGATGCTGACACGATCGCGCAAGGCCTGCACCTGGATCCGAAAGAGGTGCACGAGCGCATTCGCAAGTTCACCTCCATGCCGCAGTACCAGCCCATCTTTCTGAAAGATGACATTACGCAAGACGAACTGGCTTTCATCGAATCCCACAAAAACGAATTGCCGGAACTCGATACCATCATGGCGCACCGCCGCCTCTATCCGCGGAGTGGGTTCATGGCGCATCTGATCGGCTACGTCGGGGAAGTCACCGAGGACATGCTGAACCAGCCCCAGTTTGAGCTCTACAACCCAGGCGACGTGGTGGGCATTTCCGGCGTAGAGAAACAGTACAACCAGATTCTGATGGGCAAGAACGGATCCCGGCGCGCGCTGGTGAACAGTCGCGGACGGGAAGTGGGACGGCTGGATGAAACCCCCGCGGTTCCCGGCCGGCAAATCAGGCTCACCGTGGACGTTGATCTGCAGATTGCCGCCGAGGAGGCGATGGCGGGCAAGAACGGCGCGATCGTGGCGATGGACCCGCGCAACGGAGAAATCCTGGCGATGGCGAGCCGGCCCACCTTCAATCCTAACGATTTCTCGGTGCGCATTTCTCGGGATGAGTGGAACCACCTGGTCAATGATCCGGACAAGCCGCTGCTGAATAAGGCGATCCAGGCCCAACTCGCTCCCGGTTCCACCTTCAAGATCCTGATGTCGTTCGCGGGTTGGCAGGAAGGCGTCGCCCAGACGCTTCATGTGCATTGCAACGGCGGAGGCACATTTTATGGTCGGCGATTTGGATGCTGGGTCAAAACTGGTCACGGCGCGGTGGAACTGGAGAAAGCGATCTATCAGTCGTGCGATGTCTTCTTTTA
>DASQPN010000100.1:0-12110 GCA_035643915.1 Terriglobales bacterium
GCGCGGGCGCAGCCACATGTCCGCGATCCGCAGAGCTGGCAGCCACACGTAGTAGCGTAACGGGTGTGCTCGGATCCTCTGCTGCGCAAGGGTGGAGAACTGGCCATCGAGCCCGGGGGTCACATGCAGCGTCTGGTTATATAGCTCCAGCAGTTCGAGCGTCTTCTCCCGCTGTTGAGCGGTATCGAAGGCGCGTGCTGGAAGCTTGCTGGGATCGACGTGGTCTCCAGGAACACTCCAGTCAATTTCTTCCGTGGAGGCGTAGTCGGCGATCCAGGTCCTGGTCCAGCGGTTGAAACCCATGGGCACAAACTCATCTTCCTCGTTCGCATACCGTGGGGCCAGGAACTCCAGCCGATGCAGGGTGTGTAGGTTCCGCAACCCCCACACCGCGAGAGGCGCCAGCGCACACGCCGCCACCACGATGCCGGCACACACCGCAGGCATGGCTGGCCTGCCAGCGCGGAGAGCGCGCAGCAGAACGGAGCCCAGGCAGGCTCCGATGGCCAGAAGCAAAAGCCCGCCATCGGGCCGCAGCAGGACGCAGGCAGCCACCGACATGCCACACCCAAGCCAAGGGCGAAGCCCGACCCGCTCAAGGCTATCCAGCCCGATCACCGCGAAATCCATCGCGAGCGCTGTGAAGAAAATTTCCAAGGTCTCCGTTAACGCAGCGGCCGAGTATTGCGCCAGGAATGGACACAGCGCCGTCAGCAGGAAAGCGGCCTTCGCCGCACGATCGGAGATAGAGCGCCGCGCCACGTCGGCCACCAGAAAACAGGTACCGATGTCGGCCAGCACCTGTATGATCAGCACGGCCCGATAGTGATCCAGTCCGAAGACGGCGAAGACCAGCGCGAGAAAAGCCGGATAGCCGGGAAGGCGCGCGCAGGTCGGCGAGATCAGGTTGCTTTGGCCTGTGATTCCATAAATGCCGTGCAGCAGCCAGTTTTTCGCCAGCTCGGCGTAGAGCGTAGAATCCGCCGTCACATGAGGGAACTTGACAAGGAAAAACACCCGCCAGGCCAGCGCCCCTAGGGTGGCATAAGCGAAGAAGCGAAGGTTTTGGCGCACCAGTTCGCGCACCTTAGAAATATAGCGTGTTTTCAGGGAACCGCCAGTTCTCGGAGCGGTCCTGCCGGCTACGTTTTGTGCGCCACTCCCGGTTTGACCCCCTGGAAAACGCATCATACGATTGGTAAGAAAGCGTGGTCATGGCAAAGCCTGTCTTTTACGATCCGCGGCAATGCCGCTGGCGGCGGCTGCGGCGGTTGTTCGACGTCCTCGGCGTGGCCATCACGCTATTGGTGGTGTTCTTCGTTTACACCGCGATCCGCGACGAGCAGCTTCCCAGCTTGCTGCTGCCCGAGCAGAAGCGTCCTTACCATGCCCTCAAAGAAAAGGAGAAAGAGAAGGAAAGAGAACGGCGCCGCCAGGCGGCCCTGCGGACCCGCCGTAAGACCAAGAAGCCGCCTTCCCAAGTGGCCTTGAACGCCGATGAAGGGATCCGGGCCGCGTTCTACGTGCAGTGGGACGCCGCCAGCTTTTCGTCCCTGCGCGAATACGCCCACCAGATTGACATGCTCTATCCCGAGTGGTTGCACGTGCTGAGCGCCAACGGCAACGTGCAAGGACTCGATCAGCAGACCTACAAGTATTTCAACATCGTCCAGGACGGCAAGGTTCGCTCGGTTGACGACGAAGTCATGGCCTTCCTCAAGTCCGAAGAAACCGGCATGGAAGTCTTTCCCCTGGTGAACAACTTCGACGAGACGGAATGGAAACCGGAGATTGCCGCCTTCCTGATGAACCCAGATGCCCGCGCATCCTTCCGACAGCAGATCGACAGCTTCCTGGCATCCGACAAGTATCGCGGCCTGATGGTGGATTTTGAAGATTTTGCGAAAAGCGCGCAGCCCGGCTACCTCGCCCTGTTGGGCGAACTGTCCGCGGATCTTCACGGCAAAGGGCTGAAGCTGTACGTGAGTGTTCCCGCGCGCGACCGCGATTTCGACTACGCCGCCATTGCCGGTCGTACCGACGGCGTTGTCCTGATGGACTACGACGAACATGAGTCACAAAACGAAGCGGGTCCAGTCGCTTCCCAGGATTGGTTCACAAAAAACCTGGAGATTGCCAAGCAGAAAGTGCCGCTCGACAAATTGATTTGCGGCTTCGGGAACTATGGCTACGATTGGGTCCAGAAGCCCAGGAAGAATCCGCCGCCCGGCCTGAAGAACGTCAACGTCACGGTGCAAGAAGCGTGGATTGCGGCGCGTGACTCCGAAGAAGACATTGACTTCGACTCCGACAGCTTGAATCCGCACTTCAGCTACATGGATGAGGGCAACCTGCGCCACGACGTCTGGTTCCTCGACGGGGTGACCGCGCTGAACGAGATGCGGGCGGCCCGCGCCCTTGGTATCAAGACCTTCGCACTGTGGCGTCTTGGGTCTGAGGATCGCTCTCTCTGGAAGGTGTGGGACGCTCCCGGCGATGGGTCGGCGCCGGACAAGATAAAGGATGTTCCGCCCGGGCAGGATGTCGACATGGAAGGCCAAGGGGAGATCTTGCGCATCGAAGCTCGTCCCGCCAATGGCGAGCGGCAGATCACGCTCGACTCGTCCACCGGCCTGATCACCGATCAGAGTTTCGAGTCCTTGCCAGAACCCTACCGCTTGGCCCGTTATGGTGCGACTCCGAAACAAGTTGCCATCACCTTTGACGACGGCCCCGATCCCGAGTGGACGCCAAAAATCCTGGACGTGCTCAAGCGGGAACACGCACCCGCGACTTTCTTTCTGATCGGGATCCAGGCGGACAAATACGCTGAACTGACCGAACGGATCTACCGCGAGGGGCATGAGATTGGGAATCACACCTTTACGCATCCCGACATCAGCAATATTTCGAAGAGCCTGATGCGTCTGGAACTCAATCTGACCGAGCGCTTGTTTGCCAGCCGCCTGGGAATTCGCTCGATTCTTTTCCGTCCGCCCTATGCCATCGATCAGGAACCCGATACTGCAGATCAAGTGCGGCCGCTCGAGGTCACGCAGGATATGGGCTATATCACCATCGGCAACCGCATTGATCCCAACGACTGGCGCGGGACCCATAACGCCGAACAGATCACAGCGGCCATTCTGAAAGATTTACCCCCCTGCTCGGCGACCGACCAGCTTTGCGGCAACATCATCTTGCTGCACGATGGCGGGGGCGATCGTCGGGAAACGGTCCGTGCGCTGCCCATGATCATCGACGGACTACGTGCCCACGGATATGAGATCGTTCCCGTTTACCAGTTGCTTGGAAAGACCAAGGCAGACGTGATGCCGCCGCTGCCCGGCAACGAGCGCTGGGCCGCCCGCTTGAACTGGATCGGCTTCTGGCTGTTCGACGTGGGCATAAAGACCATCACCTGGATATTCTTCCTGGGGGACCTCTTGATGACCTCGCGTCTGCTGTTGGTCGGCGCGCTGGCCGTTTATGATCGCTTGCGGTTACACCAGGCCGGAACGCAGGGCCAGATCGAGTCCTACAAGCCAAAGGTCGCCGTGCTGATTCCCGCGTATAACGAAGAGAAAGTCATCGAGCGAACCGTGCGTTCTGTGCTCGATTCGGATTATCCGAAGCTGCACGTTATCGTCATTGACGACGGTTCGAACGATCGTACCCTCGAGGTCGCGCGCACAGCCTTCGCATTGGAGGAGGCCGAGGGCCGGGTTCTCATCCTCACCAAGGCGAATGCCGGCAAGGCTGAGGCACTCAATCACGGCCTGCAACACCTTACCGACGAAGAAATCTTCGTCGGCATCGACGCCGACACCATCATCGCGCCCGACGCAATCTCGCACCTGGTGCCGCACTTTCTGAATCCCAGGATTGGTGCGATGGCGGGCAACGCCAAAGTTGGCAATCGCGTAAATCTTTGGACACGCTGGCAGGCGCTCGAGTACATCACCAGCCAGAACTTCGAGCGTCGAGCCCTGAATACCATGAGCGCCGTGAGCGTTGTACCCGGTGCGATCGGTGCCTGGCGAGTTTCAGCGGTGCGCGAGGCGGGCCTCTACCACCTGGACACGGTTGCTGAAGATGCAGACCTGACCATGGCGCTGCTGCGCCGGGGCTATCAGGTCGAGTACGAAGACCAGGCGCTCGCTTACACGGAAGCGCCCACCAACGCGAACGGGCTGATGCGGCAGCGCTTCCGCTGGTCGTTCGGTATTCTCCAGTCGGTGTACAAGCATCGCGGTGTCTTCGCGCGCAAGGGAGCGTTGGGATGGGTCGCGTTGCCGAACATTCTGATCTTCCAGATTCTTCTGCCCTTGGTCTCGCCCTTTATCGACATCATGTTCATCGTCGGCGTTGCCTGGTATTTCGTGCAGAAGTACTTCCACCCCGAGTCGACCGATCCCGGGAGTTTTCAGAAGCTGGTGGTCTTCTTCCTGGCGTTCCTGGTGATCGACTTCTTCGCGTCAACCATTGCATTTGCTCTGGAACGCAGGCGGCCGGAAGCCAGGGAGGATATGTGGCTGCTCAGCCAGGTATGGCTGCAGCGTTTCGCGTACCGCCAGTTGTTCTCGATTGTTCTGCTTAAGACCCTCAAGCGCGCGGCCGAAGGCCAAAGATTTGCCTGGGACAAACTGGAGAGAACCGCAGCGGTGAAAGCTCCGGCGGAGCGCCGGGAGTCGGTGAAGGTGCCGTAATCGGCGAATTCTTCCATAGAACGCGCAACCCGCGAGTTCCGAGGATCCAACATGCCCGTCAGGACCATCATCGAACCTTTCCGCATCAAGAGCGTCGAGTCCATTCGCTGGACCACGCGCACAACTGCTGCGCGCCGCCTACTACAATCTCTTCCTCCTGCCCGCCGATGACGTCCTGATCGACCTCCTCACGGACTCCGGCACGGGAGCTATGTCCACCCACCAGTGGGCTGCCATCATGGAAGGCGATGAAAGCTATGCTGGGGGCCGCAGTTTCGACCATTTCCGCGACTCGATCCAGGATATCGTTGGCTACAAGCACGTCATTCCCACGCACTAAGGCCGCGCTGCCGAGCGCATCCTCTTCAGTGTCGCCTGCAAGAAAGCAGACGTTGTCCCCAACAACACTCACTTTGATACAACCCGCGCCAACGTCGAGTTTGTCGGTGCGGAAGCCGTGGACTTGGTCATCCCGGAAGGTCGCCAGCCGAGCCTCAAACATCCCTTCAAGGGGAACATGGATGCCGAGGCCCTCGGGAACCTCATCCTGAAGGTCGGTCGCGAACGCGTCCCGCTGGTCATGCTGACGGTCACCAACAATTCTGGCGGTGGTCAGCCCGTTTCGATGGAGAACGTGCGCCAGGTCAGCCAGCTATGCCGCAAACATCGCATCCCCCTCTACTTCGACGCATGCCGTTTTGCCGAGAACGCCTACTTCATCAAGCTGCGGGAACCGGGCTACGAGTCGAAAACACCCAAGCAGATCGCCCAGGAGCTGTTCACCTACGGCGACGGATGCACCAGGTCGGCGAAGAAGGACGGCATGGCCCACATCGGCGGCTTCCTCTGCACTCACGATGACACGCTGGCTCAGCGCGAAAAAGATCTGCTCATCCTGACGGAAAGCTACCCAACCTGTGGTGGGCTCGCGGGCCGGGACCTCGAAGCAATCGCGGTCGGCGTGCAGGAAGCGCTGCACGAAGATTATCTGCGCTATCGCATCGCCTCCACAGCCTGTCTCGGCAATCACATCGCCGAACAGGGTGTGCCGATCGTGCAGCCGCCGGGTGGCCATGCAGTGTACATCGATGCCGCGCATTTCTCCCACACATCCCGCAGAAGCAATTCCCAGCGGTCGCGCTGGCGGCCGAGTTATACCTGGAAGGCGGAATCCGTTCTATAGAGATCGGCACGCTGATATTTGGCGCTGCGGCGAACATGGGCCTGGTCCGGCTCGCCATTCCGCGGCGCCTCTACACCCAGAGCCATGTGGACTATGTGGTCGAGGTAATTCTTGAAGTCTGGAAGAATCGTGACCGGATCCAGGGGCTGAAGCTCAGCCACGAGACTCCCTTTCTGCGTCACTTCACTGCGAGGCTGGAACCCGTGGAACGAGTCTTGGCCCACTGACCCCTGGCCCCGGTGCTACAATAAGTGATACATCCGTCCACTTCAGGACTCGATTTCGAAATCCCTACAGAGGTGCACTCATGGCAACCGTCGAAGCCCCCCCGCGTCTGCAGGTCCGTCTGCATGAAGGCCCCTTCATCAACGAACCGTCGGTCGATTTCACTCGCGAAGACAGTGCCCGCAAGATGCGCAGCGCCATCGAGAAAGTGCGCGGCCAGTTGGGCCGCGAATACGACTTAGTCATCGGTGGCAAGCGCCTTAAGACCGGCGAAAAGATCAAGTCCCTGAATCCGGCCAAGCCATCCCAGGTGGTTGGACTTCATCAAAAAGCCGGCAAAGAGCATGTGGAACCCGCAATGAACGCGGCGCTCAAGGCCTTTCGGTCGTGGAGCCGTACTTCGGTCGAAGAGCGCGCCAGCCTCGTGTTCCGCGTGGGCGATCTGCTGCGTGAACGCAAGTTCGAATTCATGGCCTGGCTGGTTTTCGAGGTCAGCAAAAATTGGGCGGAAGCGGACGGCGACATTTCCGAGACCATCGATTTTTGCGAACTCTATGGCCGCGAGGCGCTGCGTCTGTCGAAAACCGAACCCCACGTTCAGTTGCCCGGAGAACGCGACAGCCTGTTCTACATCCCGCTCGGCGTCGGTGCTGTGATTCCGCCCTGGAACTTCCCGTGCGCGATCATGGCGGGCATGACGCTGGCCTCGATCGTGTGCGGAAACACCGTAATCCTGAAGCCTTCGAGCGATGCGCCGACCATCGCCGCGAAGTTCATCGAATTGCTCGAAGAAGCCGGGATGCCGGAGGGCGTAGTGAACTTCTGTCCCGGTGCGGGAGCCAGTTTCGGCGATGCGATCGTATCTGATCCCAAGACCCGCTATATCGCCTTCACAGGATCCCGCGAAGTTGGGTTGCACATCAACCAGAGCGCGGCCACGCAGGCGCCCGGTCAGATCTGGATCAAGCGCACGGTGCTCGAGATGGGCGGCAAGGACGCCATCATTGTCGACGCCGATACCGATCTCGACGCCGCCGTCGAGGGTGTGGCCCAGGCGGCCTTCGGATTCCAGGGGCAGAAGTGTTCCGCCTGCTCCCGTGCCATCGTCGACGAGCGCGTCTATGACAAGTTTCTCGCCATGTTGAAAGCACGCGTTGAGAAGCTCACCATCGGCGACCCGGCGGAGAATTTCAACCTGGGCGCCGTCATCAACGAAGGCTCGATGAAAACGATTCTGGGTTACATCGAGGCCGGAAAGCGCGATGGCCGCCTCTTAACCGGTGGTGGTCGTGCCAGCAACGCAGGCGAGGGCTATTTCCTGCAACCGACAGTCTTCGCCGACATCCCGCCCAAATCCAAGCTCGAACAGGAAGAAATTTTCGGGCCGGTGCTGGCGGTGATCAAATCTAGAAACTTCGACCACGCGCTAGAGATTGCCAACGATACGGAATTCGGCTTGACAGGCGCGGTTTACACGAAGTCGCGCGACAAGATCGAACGCGCCATCCGCGACTTCCACGTGGGCAATCTGTACATCAACCGCAAGTGCACAGGCGCCATCGCAGGCGCGCACCCGTTTGGTGGATTCAACATGTCGGGGACGGATTCAAAGTCGGGTGGCCCGGACTACCTCTACCTGTTTTCGCAGGGAAAATCGGTAGGCGAGAAAATTAGTTAGCGCTCGTCACCTAAAAGTGGAAAAGCCGGAGACGGAGGCCTCCGGCTTTTTTATTGTGCGCCAAGCATGTTCGACAGCTAGGAGGTGAACGTCCTCTACCCAGTCTGATGGAGACCAAGGGTTAGCGAAGCGCAGGGGCGAAATAACACTCGCCGCGAGGCGGGGTCTGAAAGAAGCGTGGAGCGAAGACGCGAGCCGATGAACAAGAACCGGATACGAGGCCTACGGTGGCGGGCGAGCGAGCAATTGATTGCGAAGCCCATATCCATCAAGCTCACTGGTGGTAAATCCGGCGACTGTGCGTCGTGCGGCATTTTCTTGGGGGCGGCGGTCTTCGGACCGGCCGCTCCCCTCGGTTCTCCACAGTCCGTCGCCGTAGCAAAGCAGGCAGTCCTGGAAGGAAACAGTTCCCAGAAAGACCACCGTCAGCCTCCATCTTTAATATCAAGCCTAGGCGGGTACGACGGGTACCACCGTGCAATTGTTTGAAACCCACGGAGGTGCTACGCTCACGTCGGACACTATGACGATTCCGCGCCGGTTTCCAAGCTTTTTCGCCACCGCATGTCTGTGTGTGTTTGCCGCACCGAGTTGCCTTGCTCAGACAACCCCGGCACCGCCGACGGTTCCACGGCTTCCGACCAGGCCAGGACGACCGTCAAGCGGTTCCTCCAGCACGCTCAGGTCTACCGGCCTGGAGGCGAGCGGTGGTTCCCTCTCCGGTGGCGTGTACCGCAACTCTATCTTCGGATTCTCCCTGCAGATTCCGCCGGGTTGGGCGGTCGTGCCAGTAGGGGATGCCTCGTCGGTAAAGCCTGAGCCGGAACAATCTCCGCTTCCGAAGCTTCACCGGTCAAGCCGGACCCTTCTGATCGTCGCTGAGAACGCACCTCTCAAAAAGAGCTATCAGCGCCGCTCCATTCAAGTCACCGCGACAAGGTTGCGTCTGAAGCCCGGACCGACGTCTGCCGAGGGGTTCCTCATCTACTCCGAGAAGACCGCCAAGGAAAGAGGTATGCCGGTGGAGTACCTGGGGGATCCCAAGGAAGTGACCATCAACGGGCGAAAACTCTGGAAGGTCGCTTTGCACGAAAACACCAGCGGCGCCTTGCAGCGCGCCGAACAGTACGTGATCACCGAAAAAGAGGCCCTCCTGCAGTTCTTTCTGGTGAGTCCGGACGACGCGGGACTCAAAGAACTTCAGCCTTCGATTCAGTCGTTACGCTTCAAGCCGGTTGGGAAGAAGAAATAGAGGCCTTCGTGTCGGTGGGCATGCGGAATCCGGCAGTCGTGCCCGGGCAGGATTTCGAAGAGGGTGGTTCCGAATTCACTGCAAGTGCTTCCCGCAACCTGAAGCAGGAGTAGGTCGTCGCACCGGTCAAAAGGGCGGCCTTCCCGCAGCCCTTTTTCGCCAGGGAATATCGACCTTTACGACGTGACGCCTGCGCCAGCCTGCGGCTGACTGCTGGCGGCGGTCGCGGCGGCAGCTTCGTTCAAGATGCGGTGATGGATCGTGAACAGTGCCAGTTCCAGCCGATCCGACACCCCGATTTTGTCGTAGACGTTGCGCAGGTAATTCTTGATCACCTGTTCGGTGGTGCCAAGTTGTGACGCGATCTCTTTGTTCTTGTATCCCTGAACGATCAAGGCGACGATGCGGAGTTCCTTCGCAGTAAGGCGGTCGCGAACCCGCAACCCAACCATATCGTTTTCGGTGAGTTCGCTGGGGACGGCGACGTCCTGGACCCAAGTCTCGCCGCGGGCTACTTTGCGCACGCAATCGACCAGAGCGGGACTGGTGACGTTCCGGTAGACGACGCCATGGGCGCCGTTGCCCATATAGCGCTGAGCGCTCTCGCCGGTGTCAGCCAGGACGACGATTCGGGTCTTGTTCTTAGTCGCCCCCTGCACAATGGCGTTGAAGTCGGACTGGAAGCCTCCGGCCACAACAAGGACGGCGGCGCGGAATTTGTCCAGCGCCATGAACATCTGCTCGGGAGTTTGCGCCTGTGCCACAATGCGCATCTCATCTTCGACCGCCAGAACTTTGGCGATTCCCGCGCGAAAAATAGCCTGGTTATCGGCCAGAATCAACTTGAGCATCTCGACACCGCTCCGAGGTTAAGTGTTGCGTACGAACTCGTAAGAATCGATCACGCAGGCCACCCCGCGGGTGCCGTCGGGATCGGCGCTGGACTCGTCGGTGCGGACAACCCGCCCGCGACACTGGATGACAACGTTTTCCTTGCCACCAGTCACTTCAGGGGGAAGCGTAATTTCAAACTCTACGGGAGAACCCATTTCCAGCGAAGCGTCGGCGCGGATGTAGACACCGGCGGCACTGAGGTTGCCGGTCATCCCGGTGGCTTCGCCAGGAGCATTCTCTTTGTGGATCTTGATCGGTAGTTCTAACGGAAATCTCTTGCCAGTCCGTCCTTCGGACACAATCCCCTCCTCCGTTGCGGCCTCGTTTACGAGCACAGGCGCGCGGCTACCACATTTTCCTGAGGGTGCAGAAACGTCTGCTATAAGGCCGGTTATATCACGGATGATACCCCTGACAAAAGCCTGATCACTCATTCGTTAAGGGTAGGAAGTAGATTCCCCGGGGTGCTTACTCGTACGCGAGCCTCGAAAGGGGCACTCCGAAAGGCCTTTCCGGCAGGTCTGTGCTCTCTGGCGCAATGATTCTACGACCCTGAGTCAAGACGCAAGTCCATTTGAATGACTAGTGGCCCATGCCAATTCAAGCCGTTACACAGTGGTTCTGTTGGGTCCCGCCTTCCTCCTGCTCCTTGCAGCCCTATCAGTTACGCGGGGGCTGGCACAGGGTGCCGAGGACCGGCGCCCCGGGTCGGGCGGCAGGTGGTCCTTCCCAAAGAGCGACCGCAAAGCAGGCTACGGACCGTGGTGCCGACGCCGGTGCGGACGCATACACCCCCAGGCGCCGGAATCGCTGGAGCAGCTCAATGCCGCGCCGGAGGGGCTGGCAGCCAAGGTGTCCCCAGGCGTGGTGCAGATCCTGGTAACCGGTTACGGGCCGATTGAGGAGAGTAGGCGGCTGGATACAGCCCTCATCGCGCGGCAGAAGGCGGTCGGGTCCGGACTGGTGGTCGATCCCACGGGCTACGTCGTCACGAACGCGCACGTGGTCGAGGGGGCGCAGCGAATTCGGGTGGTGCTGCCTGTGCCGGAGGGCGAGGGAGGGGTGCTCGAGCCCGAGGGAAAGCCGCGCATTCTCGAGGCAAAACTGGCGGGGGTGCACCAGGGAGACCGATCTTTTACTACTGAAGGTGACGGCCAGGGATTTGCCCGCTTTGCCGCTCGGCGCAGTCCGGAGGGTGCATCAGGGGTGAGCTGGTTCTGGCGATTGGGAGCCCAGAAGGATTGCAGAACACGGTAACGGTGGGCGTGGTGAGTTCGGTCGCCCGGCAACCCGACCCGACCAAAGCCATGGTCTACATCCAGACCGGCGCACCGATCAAGCGCGGTAACAGCGAAGGCCCGCTGGTGGATGTGGACGGATCCGTGGTGCGGATCAACACCTTCATCGTATCCGGCAGCGGCGGCAGCGAGGGCCTGGGGTTCGCAATTCCGGCGCGGGTTGTGAAATTCGTGTACGACAGTTTGAAGAAGTACGGGCGCGTCCATCGCTCAGAGATTGATGCGGGCGTGCAGACCATCACGCCTTCACTGGCCGCCGGGCTGAGTCAGAAACAGAGTTGGGGTGTGCTCGTTTCTGATGTGACGCCAGGGGGACCAGCGGAAGCTGCTGGCCTGAAAATCGGTGACGTGGTGCTGGCGGCTGATGAACGGGCGATGGATACCTTGGCCGGCGTTTACGGGTGAGTTGGATCCACATCCGGTGGACCGGTACAACTCGATGTCTTGCGGGATTCAGAAGAGAAGACCTTGTTCATTGTTCATTCCGGTGCTGCAGGAAAGACAGCGCATGGATCAATGGCTCGATCTGGCTGACTCGCAGAACAACCTGGTGTCCCAGCTGGCGGTCTTGGCGGTCAGCATGGATGACGAGATTCGCTCGCTGGTGGGGGATCTGCGAATTCCCTCGGGTGTGGTGGTCTGGGGTAGGGCGGCAGACGTGTTTGGTCCCGACATCGGGCTCACGACGGGGGACGTGATTCAAGCGGTCAACGGGTCGTCCGGTCGATTCCGTCGAGCATCTGCGCAGAGGGTTTCCCAGTTGAAGCCGGGAGACTCGGTAGCGTTGCAAGTAGAACGACGGGGAAAGCTGCCGTTTGTGTCCTTCGAGATGGATTCAGGGGTTGGGGAGTGGTGCTCGGCCTGAGACCAA
>DASQPN010000101.1:0-2972 GCA_035643915.1 Terriglobales bacterium
CTGCGCAGAAATCTCCGTGCCCACCTGAAGGCCGCACAGGTAGCCCGACATAAACCCATCCTGCACGCGGTTCAGGCAGAGCGCGAAGCGGTTGCCATCCGGAGGCGAAGCGATCGAATAGGCCCGCGTGATCTCTTCCCCATCCGGCTTGTTCTGCTTGAGTGAGAGCCATTGTCCCGGTACGAATCCAAAGCATGGACCGGCGACGACTTCGAACTCAAGATGCTTGGTGGACTCGGAGAGCGCAACGCTGCGCGCGAGTTTGACGGTCAAAGTCTGAAAAGGTGCCATCCCCTGTATAGATGACCCCACGCCCGGTCCGGTCGCGCCCGGTCCCTCCGACAAATCCCCTGGAACACCGGTTCACGGTTGCCGGCTATTCCCTCCACGTGGGCGGTGTCGGGAGTGAATGTGACAGCAAAATTCGTGGAAGCCTCCGGAACCTCAGTCCCGTGAGCCCGCTTCCATGATTTTGTTGATTATCTAAGAGCTAACGCTTGAAAATGGATTTGCACGGTGTTTCATGTACGTCGATTGGCAGCGGCGTGGGAAGGAGCCTCAAGCCAAGGGGCAGGAGCCAATCGCTTTTTATTCCACGGTCACCGACTTCGCCAGATTCCGCGGCTGATCCACATCGCATCCCCTTCGCACCGCGATGTGATAGGCCAGCAGCTGCAGCGGCACGATCTCGAGGATCGGCGCCAGTTCTTCCGGCGCGGGTGGAATGAAGATCACGTGGTCGGCGGCCTCCCTGATATCTTCGTCGCCTTCGGTGGCGAGCGCAATCACCTGTCCCGAGCGCGCCTTCACTTCCTTCAGGTTCGACATGGTCTTCTCGTAGCGCACCACCGAGAGCGGATCCCTGGGGTCGCGCGTCGCGATGATCACCACCGGCAGGTTCTCGTCGATGAGCGCGTTGGGACCGTGCTTCATCTCCCCAGCCGGGTAACCCTCGGCGTGAATATAGGAGACTTCTTTCAGCTTCAACGCGCCTTCGAGCGCGATAGGGTAATGAATGCCGCGGCCGAGAAAGAGAAAATCCCGCGCACGCGAGTACAGCTTGGCGAGCTCTTCACACGCCTCTTCCTGCGTCAGGATGTGTTCGAGTTTGCCGGGCAGTCGGGTCAGTTCGTAGACTTCGGCTTTCGATTGCTCAGGCGTAGTTGTGCCGCGCACCTGCGCAAGATAAAGTGCGAACAGGTAGAGGGCGGTCAACTGCGCGGTAAACGCCTTGGTGGAAGCGACCCCGATCTCCGGGCCGGCGTGCGTGTAGATCGTACCCGACGCCTCGCGCGTGACCATGGAGCCGACCACGTTGCAGATCGCAAGAGTCTTGGAGCCCTTGGCTTTCGCTTCGCGCTGGGCGGCGATCGTATCAGCCGTCTCGCCGGACTGCGTAATCAGGAGCGTGATCGTCTCGGGCGCGATGATCGGATCGCGATAGCGCCACTCGCTGGCATAGTCGACTTCCACCGGAATGCGTGCGAGACTCTCGATCATGAACTTGCCCGCCTGTCCGGCGTGCCAGCTGGTTCCGCAGGCGGCGATGTTGATCTTCTTTGCGGCGCGGAATTCGGCTTCGGTAATCTCCATCTCTTCGAGGAAGATGTGTCCGGTGTCCTGCGAGACCCGCCCCAGGGTGGTATCGCGCACGGAGCGCGGCTGCTCATAGATTTCCTTCAGCATGAAGTGCTTGAACCCGCCCTTTTCGGCCATGATCGGGTCCCAGGTCACATGCTGCACTTGCCGCACGATCGGCTTGCCATCAAAGTCGGTGAGCTGCACGCCATCGGGCGTGATGACGGCGAGATCGCCGTCGCCGAGAAAGAACAAGTCGCGCGTGTGATTGAGAATCGCCGGGACATCGGACGCCACAAAGTATTCGTCCTTGCCCAGTCCGATCACGGCGGGCGGGCCATTGCGGGCGGCCACGATCTTGTTGGGCTCGTCGATCGCGATGACTGCGAGCGCGAACACTCCAGTGAGTTCCTTCACCGTCTTCCGAACCGCTTCTTCCAGCGATGGCCGATGACCGTTGCTGGCTTTCAGGAAATACTTCTCCACGAGATGCGCAATGATTTCCGTGTCGGTTTCGGTGACGAACTTGTGGCCTTCTTCGGCCAGCTTCTTCTTCAGCGAGAGATAATTTTCAACGATGCCGTTGTGAACGACGACGATTCTGCCCGTACAGTCGCGGTGCGGGTGCGCGTTCTCTTCGCTGGGACGTCCGTGGGTGGCCCAGCGGGTGTGTCCGATTCCGTAGGTACCGTCGAGCGGCTTGAGCCGGATTGCTTCTTCCAGGTTGCGTAACTTGCCCTCGGCGCGGCGGATCTGCAACCCGTCGCCATTGCCAGCAACAGCGATCCCGGCCGAATCATATCCGCGATATTCCAAGCGCCGCAGGCCATCGATGATGACCGGCACCACGCGCTTTTTCCCAACGTATCCAACGATCCCGCACATGCGACAAAACTCCTTCCGTTCCGGCTGAGCCGGAACCCACCTTACACAATTGGAACAAGGCTTGCGTGCGCAAGCCGGTCGGTCGATCGGGGGATTTAATCTTCGAGGGAGTAACGATATTCCTCGATCACGGGGTTGGTCAGGACTTCGCGGGCGATGCGCTCCACCTCGGACTGCGCCTCGGGCTTGCTGAGCTGGCCGTCGAGCGTGAGCTCGAAATATTTGCCCTGGCGAACTTCGCCTAACCCCTTGTAGCCCATTTTCTTAAGCGCGCCCTGAATGGTCTTGCCCTGCGGGTCCAAGACACTCTTCTTGAGCGAAACGTAGACGTAGGCTTTCATCGATGCTCTCATTATACGTCAGGGGGGAGCCTCAACCGCCTGGGTTTTGCTCTCGCCCGACCGGCCCTAACGTGCCCCCGCGCTGTCGCCTGGTCCTCCAGGAGGATGGAACGGATGATCAGGCCTGCTCCAGAATGCGGATCTGCCTGTCCAGTTCAGCGAGAGCCG
>DASQPN010000102.1:0-5787 GCA_035643915.1 Terriglobales bacterium
GACCACCGCGTAGGGCTCGGCCTGTTCGTAGCCGTAGTCCTGCACCCGGCCGAAAAGATACAGCTCGCTCATCGGCATGCCGAGGTAGGCCTTTTTCTCGTAGGTCTGGAGGACAGCCTTCATGACGGATTCCTTGACGTCACGGTCCGCGACCTGCCAGTCGGCGGTGGTCAGTGCGTCCTGGACTTTCTGCAAAGGACCGACGATCACGAAGTTCACCATGTCCCCCTGGTTCTGGAACTGATCGTTCACGCGGCGGGGAAGACCGTCGATAATTTTGCGGAGCTGTGCGTCGATTGTTGAACTCGAGATCCTAAGGGCAGGAGCGGCTGGTGCGGCGTCTGCTTTGGCCGAAGACGATGGGCTGCCCGACGGGGGGGAGGAAGCTGCGGCCGGCGGGGAGGTGGCCGCAACGCCAGCGCCGAACTGACCCGACAACCAGGTCTCGGCAGCGCTGGCCAGAGCGCCCTTGATGTCCTTCACTTCCTTGTCGCCAGAAGCTTTGGTCTCAGCCGCAGAGGTTGATGCCTGTGCTCGAGGGACAGGCTTTGAGGAAGTTTGCTCCGACGATTTGGCCGCCGGGGATCCGGTCGCCGCCGGCGCGGAAGTGGCTGGGCCCATTGGTTCCGCACCCGCCCCTGGCCCACCGGGCCTGAGGTGCACTCTCACGGCGAAGGTGCCCTGGCATGGGGGCGTCCCACTGGCGTTAATCCCGAGAAACAAGTGTCCCGACTCGGCGACGCGCAGTTGTTGACTGGCTCCGACCAGCGCTGCCGGGCCATTCTCTTGTAAGCGGGTAATCAGCGCGCCAGGGTTTGCCGCAGGTACTGGAAGGTTTTGCGCCGCGCTGTTGGTGGAGGCAACCCCTGCGGGATCGCAGCCCGAAGCTGAGGGTGCGGCAGTGACGGCGAGCACGTCACCCGGTTGGAGGTCGACGCCGGTGTCGGTCCACGGCTGGGCGGTGGGAATCGTGAACTTGTAGTCCTGCGCGGCGAGCGGCAACTGCGCCCCAGCAACCATCAGCAAGAGCAGGAGAGCCCAGGAAATGGCGACAACGGAACGGAAAGCAGCCGGAGCGCGTTTCATGATCGAGACCCCAATGTTTGAAAACCGCCGATCGGGGGGATCGCGGATGACTTGCAACATCATTATCATTATCTAATATCGCGGACCGCCGCGGAGCCCTGCCAGCCGGAGATGCTTTGTGCGGGCGGCCCGGGACGAGGGCGCCCGCGCCATCTCTTTGACTCTATCCCCACTTTCATCCTATCCACACTTTCCGGTGCCGTGACAACCTCGATGCTTGGACGAGCAGCTGCCGGGCTCGGCGACCTCTCCGTCTGGTCCAATGCAAGTCTGGGTGTGCATGCACCAGAACAGGCCGTCGTTCGAGCTCTGCACGTTGGGATCGGGCTCGGACAGGATGAACTGACCTTTCCAGCGCAGAGCGGAACACAGATTCGGGTCGTGGGTGTTGAAGCGATCCGCTTTGCGCATCATGCGGCACCTCCTGCGGCTTTCAGGATGGCTCGTTTGACGGCCACTCGGGCGAGTTGCACTTTGTACGCGTTCTGGCTTAGAGGCTTGGCATTGCTCAAGGCGGCGGTTGCGGCCTTTTGGGCGGTCTCTTCGCTAGCGCTCTGGCCTTCGAGCGCAGCCTCTGCTTCCGGAGAAGGCCAGGGCGTTGGGGCTACGTATCCCAGCACGACGCGCGCAGCTTGCACTTTCGATCCGGCGGTTTTCAGGGCCACTGCGGCCACGGCTAACGGCCAGTCAAACGCGGCTTTCTGGCGGACTTCGTAGTGAGCTGCTTGCCAGCCATCGGCCGGCGGAACGATGATTTCCGTGAGGACCTCATTGGGCCTCAGGTCGTGCTCCCGTTCGTCTTCCGTCTTCGGAGTGACGTAAAACTTCTCGAGCGGAAGCTCGCGTTTGCCTTTGGGGCCTTCCAGACGGATTTTCGCTCCGTAGGCGATCAGCACGGGAACGATCGTCGAGGGGCTGACGAATTTCGCGGGACCATCGTTTCCCAGAATCGCGTGGTAGCGGTTGTCGCCGTCGTTGACCAGGTCCTTGCCGGATTCGTCCTTGGGCAGCAGCCCGAGTCCGTTGCGGAAGTACCAGCAGCGCGGACGCTGGCAGAGGTTCCCGCCGATCGTGGCCCTATTGCGAATCTGCGGACTGGCGGCTTCCTGAACCGCTTCAGAGAGTGCTGGATACCTTCCTCTCACGCTCGCGTCATCGGCCAGTTCACCCAGCCTGGTCAGCGCTCCGATCCGCAAGCCTTGAGCATGGGCGGTGACTCCGCGAAGATCCGCGATCTCCTTGATGTTGATCACGCGCTTTGGAGTGACGACATCTTCCTTCATCAAGGCCAGCAGGTCAGTTCCACCCGCGAGGATTTCGGTCTGTCCCCAGGTCGCGGCGAGCAGGCTGGCCGCTTGCTTGGTGTTCGCAGGACTTACGTATTCAAACGGCTGCATCATGCACCTGCTTTCTGTGCGGAGCTCTGTCTCATCGCGGCCAGAACCTTGTCTGGCGTGATGGGGAGGAACGGAACACGCACTCCGAGCGCATTCGCTACCGCGTTCGAAATCGCGGCTCCCGGTGAGACGGCCGGGGGCTCGCCCAGGCCAATCACGCCCCGCTCGTCGTAGCCTTTGCCGGTCATCATGTGGACTTTGAGCTCCGGGATATCGTTCAGCCCGGCGAGGCGATAGAACTCCATGTCCGCATTCAGCATGCGGCCGGTGATTGGGTCCATTATTTTCTCTTCGAAGAGCGCGTAGCTGATACCCATGATCAGAGCGCCAAGAACGCTGCTTTCGGCCATCTTCACATCGATGATGAGGCCGCAATCCTGCACGGCCACCATCTTCTTCATGGTTACGATGCCGGTGTCGGTGTCGACTTCCACTTGAGCCATCTGCACGCCACCCACGCCGCTGTTGGTGAGGTCGGGTTTGTTCTTGCCGGCAGCTTGATCGTTGTGCCCGTGGCAGGTGATGGGGGTGGCGCCGATCTTGGAACATGCCTCCTTCCAGCTGAGGGAGTGGCCGTGGTCCGACTTCACCCGCACCGTGCCGTCTTTGGCTTCCAGATCATCGGGCTGGGCGTTCAGCACGGGTGCGACCTTGGCGAACAGCGCATCGCGTGCGTCGACCACCGCCCGGCGAGTGGAGGAACTGACGCCGCCGGGCGTGGTCGAACCTCCGGAGCCACCCGACGGCGGGTACTGCGTATCGCCGATGTATAGCTTGATCGCGTCAACCTGCAGGCCAAGCGCATCGGCGGCAACGACGGCGATGCAGGTGCGAGTGCCGGTACCGATGTCCTGCGTGCCCATTTTGATGTCAACCGAACCATCGGGATGGATGCTGAGGTCGCAGTCACTGCCATGGCCCCGTCCGCCCCATGTGTGCAGGGATAGGCCGACTCCGCGGGCGATGTTGCCCGAGATGTTCTGGCCGCGCGGACGCCACTTCTCCTTCCAGCCTATGAGCTCGGCGGCGATGGGAAATTCTTCGCGGTAGACATTCGGGAGCTTGGTCAGCTCGATGTTCTTCAGGAAGAACTCGTAGGGATCCATGTTGAGCTTGGCGGCGACATCCTCGAGCGCGCACATCGTGAGGACAGCTGCCTGGGGATGATTGGGGGCGCGCCATGCCCTGGCGGGGCCGATGTTGTTACGGATGGCCGTGTGCTCCTTGCGTTGATTGGGTACCGCGAAGCAGTAAGGGATGGGAGGCATGCCGCCACCGCCGGGACCGCCCGTGCCCCACGACTGCGACTGCCATACAAGCAGTGTGCCGTCCTGCTTGGCGCCCACCTTCACGCGGGCGAAAGCGGACGGCCGTGCACCCGCGACTTGCAGTTCCGAGGCACGCTCGAGCATCAGGCGAACCGGCATGCCGCCGGCTTTCTTGGAGAGCGCTGCCGTGACAATGCCCCAGCGGTCCGGGCCGAACTTGCTGCCGAAACCGCCCCCGACATGGTCCTGGTGCACGCGGATATTGGCGGCGGGAATCTTCAGGGGTTCGGCCATCTGTCCGGCAATGCCAGAAACGTTTTGCGTGGAGATGTGTACGAACAGGTGATCCGGGTCAGTCCACTCCGAAGTTGAACCGTGAGACTCCATGCAGCAATGCGTGATCACCGGAGCTCCGTAGAGTCCCTCGGAAACTGCATCCGCCTCGGAGAACGCTTTGTCTACCTCGCCCTGGGTCTGAGTGGCTGCCTTCTGATAGTTGGACTTGGTCTTCCCGGCTGCGTCGGGATGGACCGGAGCCTTGCGGATGGCGTCGATGACCGCATCGGGGACGCCTTCTTCCTTCGCCCCTTTCAGATCGTCTTCGGTCGCTTTAAAGCTTACGCCGTACTGCTGCAACTGGGAGACGATCTGGTTCTCGGGAACCTGGTTATCGAGCATGTCGCTTAGGTCGTCCCAGCTCATCGGGCCTTGGCCTTCTCCGGCGCCTGGCGGCGGTTCGTTGTCGGTGACCAGGTGGGAGAGCTTCTGGTATTTGACCTTGATGGCACGGATCGCGTCGGCGGCCGTGGACTCGTCGACGGCCGCGACGGCGACGACTTCATCGCCCGCCCAGTGAATTGTGGAGCCCTGCTTTTGAACGATTTCGATGGCTTTCACGCCGGGCATCTGCTCGGCGGCGCTGATGTCGATGCTAACGACTTTGCAGTGCGCGTAGGGTGAGCGCAGCATCTTGCCGAAAAGCATGCCCGGGCGCTTGATGTCGTAGGTGTAGCGCGCTTGACCGGAGACCTTATCCGGCGAATCCACGCGCGCGACCCGTTTGCCGATCAGCGTCCGATGTTCCGGGTCAGGCCATTGGTAGTCGGGCATGGCTTAGGCTCCTTTCCGCGCGATTTGCGCGATCGCCGCGCGGATGCCGGCGTAAGTTCCGCAACGACAAACATTGCCGCTCAGTTCGTGGCGGAGATCCTCGGGAGTTGGGTCGGGGTGCCGGTCGAGAAGGGCCTTGCAGGCGACCACGAAGCCCGGCGTGCAGAAGCCGCACTGGGACCCATCGTTGTCGACGAAGGCCTGCTGGATGGGATGGAGTTTGCCGTCTTCCATTAACGACTCGACGGTCGTGATCTTCGTCCCCTGCACCTCAATGGCGAGGATCGAGCAGGCATACACGGGCTTATCGTCGAGCAGCACGGTGCAGGCGCCGCATTCGGCCTTGTCGCAGACACGCTTTGCACCGGTGATGTCCCAGGAGTCGCGCAGCGCGTCCAGCAGTGTGACGCGGGGTTCAAGACTGGCTTTGTACTTTTTGCCGTTGACGCTGAGCTCAACGGGCACCTTGCCGGGGCCATGCACCCGGACTTCCTGGCCGGCCGCCATCACAACTCGGGGGCCCGCCACTACGGGCACGGCGGCGGCGATGGTCGAAATCTTGAGGAAGTCGCGGCGGGAAACGCCTGAGCGGTCTTCTACGGGTTCTCTCGGACCCTGCTGGATGGAATCGTCGTCACGCATCCCTGTCCTCCGATTGGCGGGAACTCGCCGGCCGCCAGCGCCGGGTTGCGCCTGTCCGTTGGCAGGTTGGGACGAGGCTGGGAACCGCGCGTACCTCGCTATGCGCGGCTCAATGGGAATTCTGTAGGCACAAAAGTATACAACTTTGGGAGATGCCTGTGGGCTGCTCGAGAGATAGCAGGACTACCCGATCAGAGTGGCAGGATATTTGGCTGGCAAGAGGTCGGCGGTGACCATCGGTAAACCTTCCCGCACGCTTTGTGCGATCCGGATGCGGTCGAAGG
>DASQPN010000103.1:0-2611 GCA_035643915.1 Terriglobales bacterium
AGCGAGCTGCGGTTTCACGGTCTCGGATGTCGGCGGCAGGAAAACGTCACCTGCCTGCCCACCTTGCGTAAGCACTTTCAGCGCCGCGATGAACTCATCGCGCGACTGCTGCAGCTGCTTGAACGCCTCGGGGCTGCCGATCAGTCCCGTTTGCGCGGCCTTGGCGATGCGTTGCGTGAGCATGCGCATCTGCGCGGAAGTGGAGACGTAGATGGTGCCGTAGGTCGCCTCGCGGTTGTCCTTGAACACGATGAATGCGGCCGCGACAAAGAGCACCGCAAATAGCGCGCCGAGAACCGTGTATTGGCGGCCGACGCGGACGGCGCCGAGGCCGATCATCCGCCGCTTCGGGCCCTCGAGGACGGTTGTCGGGCCGGGGGCGGGCCTGGCCGCGGGCTTGGGCACGGCCCGAGGGATCGCTCTGGGTGCCTGCGTGACGGGGGCCGCGCCTTTTTTTGTTTCGGCCGGAAGTCTGAGAAATGCCATGGGTGCCTCCTGTGTTCGGGTTAGCGTGGATGCGCGCTAGGCGCCCACCTGAAGAAAATCGTCGTGCGCCACGAGCGCACCTATGTCCAGCTCGTGCCAGAGCCGGCCATCCTCGTCGCGGTAGGCGGCTCCGATCCACGGCCGGTCGGTCGCCTCCTCGGCCGGCTTCATCGCCTGCACGTTTTTCAACCCGAGCATGCGGCTGATCAGGAGCCCGCTGAACGAATGGAAGCGTTCGGCGATCAGCAACAACCGGCAATCGGGCGTACGCACCGTTTGCTCCGCCCCCATGAAGGCGGCGAAGTCCACGACGCTCGCGAGCACCCCGCGGATGTTCGCCAAGCCCAGATACCAGGGCTTGGTGAGCGGAACGCTGGAGAACTCCGGCAGCGGCAGCATCTCCCCGGCGTCGTCGAGCTTGAGCAGCCAGTTGCGGCTACCCGCCTGCACGCCCAACCGCGAGGTGGGCTCGGCTTCGGTCTCGGCCTCCCGCAATCTCTGTGCGAGTCCTTGCTGAAACTCACGCAGGCTGATGTGTTTTGCCACGGCCCAGGCCTATTTGACCGCCGCGATCTTCGCCAGCAACTCCTTGGCGTCGATCGGTTTCATCAGGTAGTCCTTCGCACCCTGGCGCATCCCCCAGACGCGATCGGTCTCCTGGTTCTTGCTCGTGACGACAATCACCGGGATGTGCTTGGTCGCCTCGTCGCGCGTAATGGCACGCGTAGCCTGAAAGCCATTGGTGCCCGGCATGACCACGTCCATCAGGATGAGATCGGGCTTCTCCGACTTCGACTTGATGATTGCCTCGTCGCCGTTCTCCGCCGTCACAACCTGGTACCCGTGTTTGGACAGGGTTTCCATGAAAAACTGCCGGTCGGTCGGCGAGTCATCCACGATCAAGATCTTCTTTACGGCCATGGCGATCTCCTCAAGTACGAACGGGCGCGTGCGCCCCTATGGTTTTCAAAAGACTGTCCTTCGTAAATGGCTTGGTCAGATATTCGTCCGAGCCCACCATTCGGCCACGCGCCCGATCAAACAGACCGTCCTTGGAAGACAACATAACCACGGGCGTAGTGGCGAAGTGCGCGTTTTTCTTGATCAGCGCGCAGGTCTGATAGCCGTCCAGGCGAGGCATCATGATGTCCACGAAGATGATGTCCGGCTGATGGTCGGCGATCTTGGCGAGAGCATCGAAACCGTCTTCGGCGAGGATGACCTTGCAACCGGCTTGCACCAGGAAAATCTCCGCGCTGCGGCGAATGGTGTTCGAATCGTCGATCACCATCACTTTGACGCCGGCAAGATTCGCGGTTTCGCTCACTCTGTCTACCCCCCGCAACGTCCTCGGTCTCTTACTCCGACAGCTTCGTCGGGCTTTCCCAAGCGGTCACCTGACTCCGCCTCGTACAGGTTTCTACACTATACAACCAAATCCAGTCAAAACAAAGCCTTGTGCAGCGTATTTCAGAAGCGCCATCAGGATCGCCGAGTGGACCTGATCGCTACTTGGGCTGGTTGGGGAGGGTGTAGCAGGGAATGTGCCCGAACTCAGATTTCGACCATTTCGAAGTCCTCCTTCCGGGCGCCGCATTCCGGACAAGTCCAGTTCATCGGGATATCTTCCCAACGCGTCCCGGGCGGGATCCTCTCCTCTGGGAATCCTGTCGCTTCGTCATAGACGAAGCCGCAGATCAAACACATCCAGGTTTTGAAATCTTGCTTTTCCGTCATTAGGTTGGGATAGGTTACAATGGGCCGTCGCATCATAACCTGAGCGACGAGCCGCCTGCCAGTTACCGCCGGTTCTTCGCCGCCCATGTCCGCTTCCACCCTCCCCCCTATCGTGCTGGCCTTTGCTGCGGCAGATCCGACTGGTGGCGCGGGAGTGCAAGCAGATCTGCTGACACTGGCCTCGATGGGTTGTCACGCGCTCTCGGTGATTACGGCCATCACTGTGCAGGACACGGCCGGCGTCGAGAACCTGCAAGCGATCGATTCCGACTGGGTGGTGGACCAGGCGCGCTTGGTGCTCGAGGACATGCCGGTCGCCGCGTTCAAGGTCGGAATGGTCGGCAGCATAGAGAACATCGCTGCGATCGCCGAGGTCGTGTCGGATTAT